>CACYDY010000352.1 GCA_902773245.1 uncultured Ruminococcus sp. | reverse complement strand
CTGCGCATAAATTGAAAATTAATTATTTCACAGTTCCTAACAATCTTAGGAGGATTTTTCCGTGGTTTACAGAATTTTTGTTGAAAAGAAAGCGGAGCTGGCTCATGAAGCGAAAGCTCTCTGCAATGATATTAAAAATTTGCTCGGTGTTCAAAGCCTTGAAAACATTCGTATTCTTAACAGATACGATGTTGACAATATTGATGAGGAATTATTCAATTATTGCAAGGGTACTGTTTTCTCCGAGCCGCAGCTCGATATTGTTTCCGATGAGATCGAAAATGCCGGCGGTGACGTTGTTTTTGCCGTTGAGTATCTTCCCGGACAGTTCGATCAAAGAGCTGATTCAGCAGCTCAGTGTATTCAGATCATCTCTCAAAAAGAAAGACCGCTTGTCAGAACGGCAAAGGTTTACCTGCTGAAAGGCGATCTGAGCAGCGATGAAATTACACAAATCAAAAAGTACGTTATCAATCCCGTGGAGTGCCGCGAGGCTTCTTTGGAAAAGTATAATACTCTTGTTTCGGAATACGATATTCCGACGCAGGTTGCAGTTCTTGACGGATTTAACGATCTTGACGAGAACGGACTCAAAAGCTTTATGGAAGAAAAGGGTCTTGCTATGGATCTTGACGATATAAAATTCTGTCAGGCTTACTTCCAAAGCGAACACAGAGATCCTACGATCACCGAGATCAAAATGATAGACACATACTGGTCGGATCACTGCCGACATACTACATTCCTTACAACGATAGACGAAGCGCATTTCGAGGACGAGCTTTTGCAGAAGGCTTATGAAGAATATCTCGAAACAAGAAAGGCTATCGGAAGAACCAAGCCGATAAATCTGATGGATCTCGGAACTATCGGCGCAAAATACTTAAAACAGCAGGGCAAGCTTGATAAGCTGGACGAGTCCGAGGAGATAAATGCCTGCACAGTCAAAATCAAGGTGGACGCCGACGGCGAAGAGGAAGACTGGCTGCTTCTGTTTAAAAACGAAACGCACAACCACCCGACAGAGATCGAACCGTTCGGCGGCGCAGCTACTTGTATCGGCGGAGCTATAAGAGATCCGCTTTCGGGACGTTCCTACGTTTACGGCGCTATGCGTGTAACAGGCGGCGCAGATCCGCTCAAGCCCGTGAATGAAACTATGAAGGGCAAGCTTCCGCAAAGAAAGATCGTTACGACCGCTGCCGCAGGATACAGCTCATACGGCAACCAGATCGGACTTGCAACAGGTCAGGTCGACGAGCTTTATCATGACGGCTATGCCGCAAAGCGTCTTGAAATCGGCGCAGTTGTCGCTGCTGCTCCGGCAGAAAATGTAAGAAGAGAACGTCCCGAGGACGGCGACATTGTTATACTTCTGGGCGGCAGAACCGGTCGTGACGGCTGCGGCGGCGCTACGGGTTCTTCAAAATCACATACGCTTGATTCTCTTGAAAGCTGCGGCGCTGAAGTTCAGAAGGGTAACGCTCCCGAGGAAAGAAAGCTTCAAAGACTTTTCAGAAACAAGGAAGCTTCACTGTTGATAAAACGCTGCAATGACTTTGGCGCAGGCGGTGTTTCCGTTGCTATCGGCGAGCTTGCGGACGGACTTGAAATAGACCTTAACGCTGTTCCCAAGAAGTATGACGGACTTGACGGAACGGAGCTGGCTATCTCCGAGTCACAGGAGAGAATGGCTGTCGTTGTAGAGCCAAAGGACGTTGAAAGATTTATGGAGCTTGCTGCGAGCGAAAACCTGGAAGCTACTGTTGTAGCGGTTGTAAAAAGCGAACCTCGCCTTGTTATGAAATGGAACGGCAAGGATATCGTTAACCTTTCGAGAGAGTTCCTCAATTCAAACGGAGCAGAAAAGCACATCGTTATCACTCCCGAATCTCCAAAGGACTACACAAGAAAGGCTGAGGGCGAATTTGACAAGCTCTACAAAGAGCTTGCGGGCGATCTTAATGTTTGTTCGAAAAGAGGTCTTTCGGAGAGATTTGACTCTACGATCGGCGCCGGAACGGTTCTTATGCCTTTCGGCGGAAAGAATCAGCAGACTCCTATCCAGGCTATGGTGCAAAAGGTTTCCATGGAAAAGAAGCATACAAAATCCTGTTCGGTAATGGCTTGGGGTTATAATCCGTTTATAACAGAGAAGAGCCCTTATCACGGAGCTTATCTGGCGGTTGTTGAGTCTGTTTCAAAGCTTATCGCATCGGGCGCTGCATTCGAGGACGTGTACCTCACATTCCAGGAGTATTTTGAGCGTCCCAACCGTGACTCAAAACGCTGGGGACAGCCGCTTGCAGCTTTGCTCGGTTCGCTCAAGGCGCAGCTTGATCTGGAGTGCGCTTCGATCGGCGGAAAGGACTCTATGTCCGGTTCATTTGAAGATCTTGACGTTCCGCCGACGCTTGTTTCCTTTGCTGTCACAATGGATAAAACAGACAACATAGTTACAAACGATTTCAAAAAGTCCGATCACAAGACTGTTCTTCTCAAGCCAAAGTATGACGAGAATAATCTGCCTGACGCCGAATCTCTCAAAGAGGTTTACGCAGCCGTTACAAAGCTTATGAGAGAGGGCAGAGCCGCAGCGGCTTACACACCTACATACGGCGGTGTTGCGGAGGCTGTTATGAAAATGTCGTTTGGTAATGACGTTGGATTTAAGTTTAGTGACAGCGTTTCGCTTGACGATATTTTCGGTTATAATTACGGTTCGTTTGTAATTGAACTGACGGACGATACAGACATCGGTATCGAACTCGGTGTTACTACAGATGACAATAAGATCTCCTATCTCGGCAAAGAGGTTTCGATTTCGGAGCTTCTTTCAATTTACGAAAACAAGCTTGAGCCTGTTTATTCGTGTAATATTCCAATGGAGAAAAAAGAGATCCCGACATTTAACTACACCGCAGAGAGTTATCCGTCACCATGCATTAAAGCTGCAAAGCCGAGAGTTGTAATTCCCGTATTCCCCGGTACAAACTGTGAGTTTGATACTGCAAAGGTTCTTCGTGACGCAGGCGCAGAGCCTGAGATTATTGTTATCAAGAACCTGACGGCGCAGGGAATTTCCGAGTCGGTTGAGTATGTTGCAAAGAGAATAAACGACGCTCAGATCGTGTTTATTCCGGGCGGCTTCTCGGGCGGCGACGAGCCTGACGGATCGGGTAAGTTTATAACGGCATTTTTCAGAAACGCCGTTATAAAGAATGAGATCACCGAGCTTCTTGAGAAGAGAGATGGTCTTATGGCAGGTATCTGCAACGGCTTCCAGGCGCTCATTAAGCTGGGTCTTGTTCCGTTTGGAAAAATTATCGACACAGATGAAAACTGTCCTACGCTGACATTCAATACTATAAGCCGTCACCAGTCAAGACTGGTCAGAACGAGGATCGCTTCCAACAAGTCGCCGTGGCTCATGGAAACAAAGGTCGGAGATATCTATACAGTTCCGATCTCGCACGGTGAGGGACGTTTCCTTGCAAGTGACGAGGTTATCGCACAGCTTGAAAAGAACGGACAGATCGCAACTCAGTATGTCGATCTCAGCGGTAAACCTACGAATGATGTTAGATTCAACCCGAATGATTCGGTTTGCGCAATTGAGGGTATTACGTCCCCCGACGGTCGTGTGTTCGGCAAAATGGGTCACTCGGAGCGTATTGGCGAGGGATTGTATAAAAATGTTGACGGCGTTTATGAGATGGGTATGTTCAGATCTGCCGTTAAGTATTTTAAGTAATCTATAGCATCAGCTGCCGAAAGTCGGGAACGTCGGGCGCAGCAAAGCGGCGCTTGGCAGAATTTCGACTTTCGGCACAGGTTAAATAATACTGTTTACAATTTAATGATGAATACTATTACAAAACTTAATTTCGATAAATATAAATGTATGTCGGGAAGTGTTCTGAAAACTATTGCGCTTGTTACGATGATCATAGATCATATCGGCTCTGCGCTGCTTAGAAACATGGATTTTGCAATTCAGCCTCTTTTTGTGATAGGTTCCCGACAGTTTACCATGTATGCCATTTTCAGATTAATTGGCAGAATAGCTTTTCCTTTATATTCGTTTTTGCTTGTTGAAGGTTATTTACACACAAAAAACAGGAAAAAATACGGAATTAATCTTTTGGTGTTT
>CACYDY010000351.1 GCA_902773245.1 uncultured Ruminococcus sp. | reverse complement strand
CGATTGAATCTTTGACTGATTGTTCTTTCTTTTCGCCGATAGTTTCTATAACTTTGTCTTTATACTCCTTGAAAGCGGATTCCGAAAGAGTATAAGCCGTTGCTAAAGCCGCATTGCGCCTTGCGTTAGAAGAGCTTGCGCCAATAAGACAAAGCGTTGATAATGTTCCTGTAACTGCCGACGGAATATAACAACGCCAAGCAGTTTTAATTGTTTCAACTGCTGTAAGTTTTTCTGTGTTCTGCTCTTCTTTCTTTTCTTCAATAAGTGCGAGTGCTTTCGGCGTAGCTTTTACAGCTATAACAGCAGTTGTAATCATTCCTGCAATTCCTATTCCCGTAAGAATTTCAGGACTGTGCTTTTTCATTACCTTGCGAATATTTTTCGCAATGCTTGATAAATTGTGTTTCATAAAAATCTCCTTTTCTCAAAACAGTTCTATAATATCCTGAACAGTATCATAAGCTATTGAAAATATAATATTAAATTGTGAGTAACATTTCATCTTATCTTTAAAATTTTCAATAACCACGAGCGGCGGCATAAAATGATTCTCATAAAGACTTCTTAAAAGTTCGTCCGTTGCCCACTTTGAATAGCACTTCTGCTTTAAATCGTAACCATATTGTTCGGAAATATCATTGATACGCTCCTTGTAATCTTCGATGACCGATACGGCAGTTTCATATAAAACGTCCATGCTCATACCTCAACAAAAAAAGAAAAAAGTCCTTGTTAAAGAACTCTTTTCTCTTTTTAATCAATCTTCTTTTTTGTTTTCTCTTTTGGCAAGTGCCTCGTTGACTTTCTCTTCGATTATCTCTTCCATTTGCTTGTCATTAACCCAACTGCTCAAAAGTTCTAATCCTATTCCAATCACAGTGGTCGCAATACCAATGGCATTAATTACTTTCGTAGAGTTTATTCTCATAAAGCAATCACCTCCTCATAACAGACTTTGTGTTTTTAGCGTGCCATATTAGTAATCCTCAAAATCCATAGTGGGCGGAAACGGCATTGAGATAATATAATACTCCAAACCATCGTCAAGAGTATGTTTTTTATGCTCAAAGTCAATCCATGAATACCCATAAAAGGCTTCGCCTGCCCAAATAGACCAACCAAGTACATTGCCAAAATCCTTTTCGGGCAATCCCAAGTATGCGTAAAAATCATTTAGAGTTACATAACCTCTCAGTATAAAAGTGCGGTTAAGCTCGTTTTCGGCCATAAGAACTTCTTCTTTTGTTAGCTCAAAAAATTCGCCGTAATTTTCCTCATAAAAAACAAGCGTTTCATCCGAATGTGATTTGTCAAATCCGCCGAATCTGTCACTTATCCGTTTTGCTCTTATTTCATCGTCTGCATTGTCGCCATAAAGCGTTTTAACATTGCTTTTATACGCTTTAAAAGTTTGGTCGAGCATAGTATACGCACTTATATATGCTGCTTGCTGTTTCTTGTTTAAAATATTTGCTTCTAATATGCAAAATATAGTTGATGCCCCAAGCAACGCTGTCGAAATATAAGCAGGCGCTGCCGTTTTGATGACTTCAAATTTTGTAAGCTCATCGTCTTTTTCTACAGCCGCCGTTTCCAAAAGTTCCATAGCTTTTGGAGTTGCTTTTACCGCCATCACGATTGTTAATACCATTCCGATAGCCGACAAACAAGTTAAAATTGTTGGTGCTGCATTTTTTAACGATTTTTGAAAATCGCCGTGTGTTTTTGGTTGTTGTTTCATTTTAAGTTCTCCCTTCAAATATATAATTCTAAAAAACAAAAAGAAAGAGCCCTTGTTAGGGACTCCCTCTTTTTTTACAAACCAATAGTTTCCAAAATCTTGTTGAGTTCTTCCTGTGTCATTTCAGCATCAATGTTAAGATGTACGTGTGCCTTTCCGTCATTAATTCTGGCATCAAATTCGTTAAGTCTAATACCTACATTGTATCCCAACTTCATCTTCAATACCTTAGTTAAAACCTTAGACACCATACCTCTCATTAAATTTGTACCGATTCTCATTTCGTCCATCATACTCCTTTACTCCTTTCAAAATTATATGGTTTTCATAATAGGCATTGTAAATTTTGCGTAAAAAAAATAAAAGTGACTGTACGACATAGAGGGCGACGATATTTGTCTCCGGCTCATTTCAAGATTATCGTCTTTAGCCTCGATTCCCGAATAGTTCCCCCAGTCACAAAGGGTCTTCACACTTCACTGCCCTTTTATATCTCATAATATACCTTGTAAAATTTGCGTGTTTTCAAATATTACGTCTGTCAAAGGTTGTTTCCCATCGTTCTTTTTTTATAGGCTTCATCTTTAATGCCCACATTATTTGTCTAATCGTTACCGTAGGATACAGACTTT
>CACYDY010000350.1 GCA_902773245.1 uncultured Ruminococcus sp. | reverse complement strand
CTATTCATAAGATATCACCCCTATGAATAGTATACTATATCATTTTTAATTAGTCAATGTAGATTTCTTTATGTCGTTTACTATAAAATGATGCCTTTCGGTAAAAATCAAAACAGGCAACAGCGAAGCGAATTGCCGATTTGATTAAGAAAAGTGCTAAATCTTAACGCATACGAGTATAATATAGTATTTATTGTTTGGCATTTTCCATTATCCTGTCAAGGATAGAGTAAAACTGCTCCAACTCTTCATCGGAGATCCCCGCTCGCAGAGTTTGCTCAAATTCAGCCGTATTCGACTGAATAGACTCGCACAATCTCAAAGCTTTCTCGGTCAGCACAAGCTTTTTCAGCCTTGCATCATGAGAAACCGAAACCCTCTCGATGTAGCCCTTTTTCTCCATCACAGAGAGGATAGCCGAGGACGTGGACCGTCTTATTGAAAATTCGTATTCAATATCTTTTTGGAAAACATCTTCGTCCAAGTGATCATAAAGATACATGATAAACCAACAATTCGACGCCGTTATATCCTCGCAAAAATCATCTTTGCAGCCTGACGCCGCAGCTCTCTTGATATAATTTGCGGCTATTTTTATATCACGACCGATAAATCTATCCTTTTTCGACACAATATCACCTCACAAAACAAAATGTTAGTACCCTAACCGTTCTAAAACTAACAGTTAGAATACTAACATTATAACACATCCTGTTAAAATATGTCAATCTTCGCAGAAGATCATAATAACTTCTATGTTTTGTTCAATCCGCCGAAACGATCATTGTCATCTGTTGTAAAATTACAACAAAATGGTTTTCAGCTCTTGCGCGCTATCCAAAACATTAACATCATAAGAACGCAGCACCTCTGCTCCCTGATGACCCTTTGCGATCAAAACGCAGTCCGCCCCCACACACCGAGCGGTTTCAAAATCATGATACATATCTCCAACAAACAAAGTTTCATTCGGCAAGAAATCGCACTTTTCGCAAACGGCAGCTGCACGGCGGCTCTTGTCGCCGCAGGCGATATCGTCAGCTCCCGACATAAACTCAAAATAACCGTCCAGCTTGAACTTCTCCAGACTCGAAACAAGACGTGAGCTTTCAAAACCCGAGATGACCCCCTGGCGATAGCCTTTTTTGCCGAGAAGCTCTATCATACTTTTAACCTCGGGAAAAACACCTGCCGTTTCAAAAAGAAGATCATAGTTTTCCACAAAGCGTCTTGCAATTTCGGAAAAATCATATTTTTCCATGTCAAAAATCTTATTGTAGAAGTTCAGTATCGGCATTTCGCATTCTTTTAGATAATAATCAAGAGTTATCGGACTTTTGCCGTAAGACTTCAAAACAACGTTTTCCGCATCGACCGCAAGCTTTGCGTCATCTATGATAGTTCCGTTATAATCCCAGACAACGTTGCGGTATTTTTTCATTTTATTCATGCTGTTCTTTATTCTCCTGCTTTTCTTCACTCGGTTCAACAAAAGGCACGAGCTTTTTCTTGATAGACATTCCGTTGTAATTGATCTTGAACTTGACCTTTCCCGTCATTTTCTGCCTGCAATTACTGCAGTACAATGTTGCGGAAAACCCGCGGCTCTTTGCCGACCAATCTGTCAAAGCGTCCATTTTCAAGCCGCATTTGTCACAGGTGAAGCCGAACTCGTCTTTATTAACGAGAGGGTCGTTGATATCCGTAAGAAAATATGATTTGAACGTCAGCCGATAATGCAGCTCGTCTGAGGTTTCAACGAATCGCTCAAATCTTTCGGGGTCGTAAAGATTTTTAAAAATAGCCATGGAAAGCATACTGTCCTGCAATGCGCGGTGCTGAACAATATCCGTCAGATCAAGTCCGATCAGCTCTGCGGCAGGCGCAAGACCAAGCTGCTGCCCTGCGTTATAAACACCGAGAACATCGGCGCAATAATATTGCAGATCGCAATACGCCGAAATAAAATCTATTCTGTCGTGTTTTTCGTAGTATCTTGTATTTTCCATGATTGCAAGAATATCGCACGTTCCCCACGTCATCAGAATATCCTTGCCCAAAAATTTTTTAAACTTGCTCAGTACATGAGTGTACACTGCGCCGCCTTTTAAAAGCTCTTCGCTGCTGATGTTCGTCAGCTCCCTGACTTTTCCCGAAAGCTTTTTCGACACCTGCGGAGTGATAAGCATTGAAAATTTGTCGATTATTTCAAATTGTTCATTAAACTTGACCGCACCGAACTCTATTATTTCACTCATAAAGCCCTTGGATTTTTTGCTGTAGGAGCTGTTCCACTCCAAATCAAGAATCACAAAATTCATGCTTTTCATCTCACTTTTAATCGTATTCGGTAAACATGGATCAACTGCTGTTCAAAGCTTAAAAAAGCATTGTCAGTCGATACAAGGTATTGGTTCGGTTTTACATCATTGACATCACACATTCACCATTTCAGAGTGATATAGCTATCCTCTCTAATTACACTAATTACAAACAGCATACATCATGTGTATGGAACTGTTAGAAAATAAGCTGTGCAACTTAGACGCAGGATAATTTGTTCTGTGCTATGCACAATGCCGCAGGAATACTGCCGTTATTGCAAGGCATTGTAACAACGCACAGGACAAATTAGACAAGTATAAATGCACAGAATATTTTCTGACAGTGACTAAGTTCCTGTCGGCAGGTTTGTTTCCTCTCGGTTCGGCAATTCGCTTCGCTGTTGCCTGCTTGTTTCGATATGGTTAGAATTGTGATTTTTTATTTTTTATTCACTATCCACAACTTAAGAGCATCAAAGATTGTGCCTTTTATTATGATGATGT
>CACYDY010000349.1 GCA_902773245.1 uncultured Ruminococcus sp. | reverse complement strand
TCTTCAAGCTTCCCTCTGTAGTCACTTACATTTTTACCGTTCATCTCGATCGGCAGAAGAATGTTTTCTTCTACTGTCAGGTTAGCTGCAAGATTGTAAAACTGAAAGACAAATCCCATGTCGTTACATCTGATTCTTGAAAGCTGATTGTCGTCAAGTCGTGAAATCCCAATACCGTTAATTTCGATCTCACCCTGAAAATCTCTGTCAAGTCCGCCGATCAAATACAGCAGTGTGGATTTTCCGCTTCCGGATTCTCCCATCAGTGACACAAAGCTGCCTTTTTCAATATTAAGGTTAACACCGGTGAGTACATTTGCGGCATTTTCTCCTTTGCCGAAAACCTTATGCACATCTTTTACAGAAATAACACTTTTCATATAACATTCTCCTCAATTAGTCCGTGCTGATTTTTATCTCTTCCGAAATCATCATTTTTGAAAGAGATCTGACAGGCTTGAACGATGTTGCCGTGATCAGCAGCATTATGATAATTGCAAACATGATCATATACAGCGGATTGGTAACAAGCGGAACACTCATATCAAGGCTGCCGAGAGCCTTGTTGATAACATTTAAAAAGTAAACGCTCACAATTGACGCTATCACTATCGAAACCGACGACAGGAACACCGTTTCGATAAGAATAAGCTTTTTAATCTTCTCTCTGCTCATTGCCACCGAGTAGAATACCGCATATTTTCTCTTTGACTGTTCAAATCCGATCAACATATTGTTGGCAGTTCCAAGCACCGACAGTATTAATCCAAGCGCAATAAGAACATACAGAATTGATGTGATTCCGCTTGTGGATTCTGCGTTCATCATTTTAAGCTCTTCCGTTGTATTGATATTTGCGTCTGATTCGGAATTTGTCAGATTCAGCATTTTCATTACCTGAGCGGTCGTGCCCGGCTCTGTTTTTATTTCGATACTCTGCGGAACATCGTCATATACGGAAACATATGTATCATGATTTATAATTACTGTTTTGCAGCTCATATCAAAGTGTATGGTATTACATAATGATACTACCTTAAGACTAAGTGCTGCGGGAAGGTAGGTATCATTTTTAAGCTTTAATACCACCGTATCCCCTACTTTAACACCCAAACGTCTTGCGAGCGATTTATCGAAAACGATCTCATCTTCGCCCACGGAGTCGGGCATATCTTCAAACTGCTTATTGATATCACTCAATACGATAAGAGGGGTTTCAATATCGTTTACATAAGCAAAAGAATCGTAGCTCATTGAAGTGTAGTAATTAAACTTTACATCTGTAACTCCGCTGATCTCACTTATATAACCGTATTTTTCACTTGTTTTTGAGATATTGCTTATCTGAATATCACAATCTTTAGTGTATGCAAATACAGTCAATACGGAAACCGAAAGCATTAATACTGCCATTGTGAGCGATATTGCCGAAAAAATCAGCTGAGCCGAGTAAACGCTGCTTTTCTTGGTGCCTGCTTCAAGTGAAGCAAGCTTAGCTATCGGTTTGTCGCTGCGTTCAAAGAGCTTCATTGCCAATTTGGAAATAAGCCCCATTATAAACGGATATACCAAAACTGCTCCAATTACCGAAAGGAAAACTGCCAACACCGACGAAACAAACCCATCAATTAAAATATAAAGCAAAATTCCTACTGCCAACAATGCTGCTCCGGTAATATATAATTTTTTAGACGGTTTGTAAAGAGTATCCTTTGTGTCAAATATTATGTCACGAATTGGAGTCCTTGAACCCTTTAAGATAGCCGCTGCCGAGAATACGCACTGCAAAGCCATCATCGCAATTATCACGAAAGTTACCGAAAAGAAATTTATTCCGTCTGAAAATTCAAGATTTTCAGCTCCCACAGGCATAAGCATTCCCAACACAAAAGAGTCTTTGAAAAGGAGAAACAAAACGCTGCCTATTATTCCACCGAAAAGACCATACGCAGCGCTCTCCGCAAAAAGAATAATACTTGTGTTTTTTATGCTTCCGCCTATGCTTCGAAGCATTCCGATAACAGCCATTCTCTCATTGATGATATGCTTTGACATGGAAACAACTATGAATCCAACCATCAGCACAACCATTGCGAAAACAAGATAATAAATGCTGACCATGCTTCCGCCCGCATCGGCTGCACTCGCACTCACCATACCGTTTATCAGGTAAGTCGGGTGTTTTTCTCGCAGATCTGCGGCAACCTTGTCCGCATCTTGCCCGTTTGAGTCGATAAACATCATCGTAAAACCGTTGTCACGGCAAGCAATTTTATTTGCAAATTCCTGAGTTGTAAGTATACAATATAAATTATTCAAAAGGAACTTTTTATTGTCAAGTATTTTATTAATCTTGACCTTGTAGCTCTTGGAATCCTGACCGTTGATGACAAGCTCGTCCCCCTGCTCCTTTTGCAGCTTCAAAGCAAGTGCTTTTGTAATTGTCACTCCGCCGTCTGTTATATCGCATGGCTCCTCGAGCATATGGAAATTGTAAAATTCATCGGCGTCAATACCTATGATGTTTGAGTTCACTTTGTTTACATAATTATAATATTCGTTGTTTCTGATTGTAAAGGAAGTGCTTGCATATGAGGCTGTAACATAATTGCATTCGCTTGGAAGCTCATCTTCGGATATGTCAAGAGTTCCCATGCTTGTACTTGATACAATGATTTCCGTATCTCCGAAATTGGCTGTTAAGAATGCGTAGATCTGAGTTTTTGCGGTGGATATGCCGGAAATACAGAACAAGGCGGCAAACGCAGCGGCAGCGATTGAAATTATTACGGCAGCCGAACGCAGCGGTTTTTGAAAAATATTTCTTAAAATCAACTTTAGTCTAATCATATTGTCACCATACCTTTACTCTGCTTGATGGGGCAATGTACATTCCGTCATCTTTTTTGATGTCGTATACCTTGTAGAATTCATTGGTAGTTGAAAGAACTGCATTAACTCTTGCTTCGCCGGGGGAATGCTCGTCGACGTAGAGCATATCAACCGTAGTTGCCACATTTTCAACGCTTGCATCTTGAAATGCGAATCCCTCAAACAGAAGCTTCAGATCCTTTTTGTTATCGACTAATTTTGTAATACACTCCATTGCACCGATATCGGCAATGTTTTCACCGAGAGTCGACTCGCCGTTGACGCTGTAGACATCAAGAAGCTTGTAGTTATTGTAATACTCTATAATACTTTCCTGAACCTTCTTGTAAGCGTCCTTGTCCTCCTGACTGAACCAGTCAGCATTATAGCAGCCTTTGTCGTCAAACAAGAATCCGTAGCTGTCAAATGCATGATTAAGCTCGTGGGCGATAACATCTCCGATCATTCCGAGATTATACGCATATGGTCTTTCGGGATCGTAAAAGTAGTCCCCCATCATGGCAGCAGGGATAGTAATAGTGTTAAGATACGGATTATATATGGCATTTGATTCCTGAGCGCCCATAGGACTCTTGTTTCGATTCGGTTTATCTTTGTATTTTTGAAGCTCATTAACCGTATAATATCTATTGACAACGATCAGGTTTTCCAAAAGATTGCCGCCTTTGTCGGAAGATACGATATCGAACTTTCCGGTATAACCGCTGTCATAGTCGCCAACGTTTTCTACGATGTTATCAAGCTTTTTCACAAGTTTTTTCTTTCCGTCATCACTAAGTCGGTCACTCTGCTGAATGCGTTCTTTGAGAGATCGTTCTATATCGTCGATCATGCTTCTGATTTCTTTTTTAGTTTGTTCCGAACAGAATCTGTCTGCGTATATGCCGCTTATTTCTGTGATAAAATTAAGCTTGACTATGTCCTGAGCAGATTTTGTTTTATCAAAGCTGTTTTCTCTTATCAAAGAAAGAGCCTTTGTGTAATCCGGCGGCAATGCCGAACGATAGCTTGCAAAGAGCAATATTGTGGCATAGTCCTTAAGCATTGTGAGATTCTGCTCTGTAAGATACCCATTGATTTTCTTCGCCTGTTCAACATCCTGTACTACGATCTTTTTGCTGCTGATATTGAAAGCTTTCAGCATGGCATTTGTATCGATATTAGTGTAAAGCTTTGCAAGCTCATCGGCATTATACGGGTTATATCCGCATTCGGGATCCATAGTTTCCTCTACTGACAACGTGGTGTCGGCAACATCTTTTAGCATTGCCGCAACATCACAGGCTCTTTTTTTGGCATCCTCCTCGGACGCTCCGAGCTTGGTCAGAATAAAGCTTGCAAAATCTCCGAACGAGTTAACATTTGAACTGTCTTTCAGGTAGTCCTTATTCATGCCCTGCATATTCATCTGACCGATCGTGGGTACGTATACGGAGCTGTTGTAATAATCAATTTCAGCCGTCATATCAAAGATACCTGTGCATCCATAATTATTAAAAATAAAGGCAGAAGCTTCCACAAAATCATCGGGGCTTTTTACACTGTCCAAATTTTCCAGTGCTTTTTTGAACGGCTCGATCCCGACTTTATTTCTTGTATCCTCGTCAAAGTATTGAAGATAAACGTCTTTGAGTTTTTGTTCGTTCGAACCGTGCTTCGGATCGCTTTTGGAAAATTCCTCCAAAAGATCATTGATCCTGTCATCTACCACATCATTCTGCATAATAAATACACCATACTGATTTTTACCGTATGGTATTTGAGTGTTGTCAATAAATTCCCAGTTTGAATATCCGTAGAAATCGTCCTGAAGCCGTGGCTTTTGGGCAGTTTCCTCTGTCACCTGCGGCAGCGGCGGTTCTACCGGTTCTCCGCATGAAGTCAGAAGCATGACCGTTGCCAGGATCAAAGGAATTATTTTAATCTTGTTTCTCATAATCAACATCTCCTTTTAAGAACAGTCCATTTTATCAAAAGATCATCTTACAAAATTCAATTTAAAAAACGCAGATCCTAAATTCTGTTTTCTTTAAAAACATTGTACCATCATATTAAACCTGTCCTACAAAAAGGTTGTGAGTTATACAAATTACGTGGTGAATCGTTCAAAATATGATTGTAACCAAAAACGGCAGACAGCCAAAGCCGTCCGCCGTTTTTATCTTTATTGAAATATATTACTCTTCTTCGATCTCTTCTTCATCACCGCCGGTCTCGGAATCTCCCGGGCTTGTAGTGATCACATCTTCGAAATCGAAAAGAATTACCTCCATATCAATTTCTTCATAGATATTTTTGCTGTTCATTTCAAGCTGCTCCTTTCCGTAATATATTATGAATGAAAAACTCAATCATAAACATACTTACTGGTCTGCATATCTGTGATTTTTGTTTGTGTAACGCCCTTTGCATCGGTGTAAATTATGTATCCCTTTGCATTGACAGTCTTAAGCTTCGTCCAATAGCTCATGTTAACGGTAAGAGTGTATGTTCCGTTCACTGTTTTGAGAGATGACGTGTTCCGGGTCACTCCGTTTTCCTCTGCAGTGTCGAGCGTTATATTGGCAATATCAGTGTCGTAAGCTCTGAGAACACCTGCTTCAACGAGTGTACTTCCCTCGGGAAGCGACCATGAGTTGATCATCTTGATCTTCTGCTTTCCGGCAGAATCCATCGCAATACGTTTCAAATTGAGCGAAATTACAGCTTCCTGCTCTGTTTCCTGCTCCTCATACTTTGCGGTAATGGCTGTGTTTTCCTTCACAAAGAAGGTGTAGCTCGGGTTTGTGCTTACACATTTCTCCCCTATGTACCAACCTGTAAAGAACTTGCCGTCTTTCTCTTTTGCTGCTTTCACTGTTACGCTGTCGTTGTACTTGTACTCGTCCTTTTTGGTAGCCGCCGTAATAGTACCGCCCTCTACCGTAACTGAATATTTTGTGGATTCCACAAAGAGATCATATGTATGCTCCTCTGTATGACCCCACGATTTCACTTCATCAGCTATCGGACACGCAACAACTGCATGATATGTTGTACCCTCGTCGGTTTCCTCAGATGTAACTGTCGCTTTAATAACCTGGGAAGCGATATCTCCGCGAGTGCAGCGAATCTTTGCAAATGCTTTATAACCTCCGCTGCTGAGCTTGATCCAGCTCCAGGAGATCTTCTCGTTGTGACCGTATGCCGATTCGATAACATCCTCCGGCTTT
>CACYDY010000348.1 GCA_902773245.1 uncultured Ruminococcus sp. | reverse complement strand
TTTAATTTCCACCTTTTGAGTAATATATTGGTATTATATTACCACTTTTTTCTCTTTGTGGCAACTCCCAACCGCTCAGGTGGAAAAATTTTTTATGATTCCAATATTCGACAAGGATTTTTATTTCAATGTGTTATAATAGTCTTGCAGTTGGGCGAAGGAGAGTGGTATTATGACAGGCGGAAAAATAAAAGGCGAAAGCAAAATCACGATGATACCTGTTTTTCAAATTTCCGAGAATAAATCTCAGCCACGAAAGCACTACAATCGCAGTGATTTGAAATATCTTGCCCAGAGTATTGAGCTGAACGGAATTATCCAGCCGCTGATAGTCAGAGATGTTTCTAATTTTGAGTACGAGCTTATCTCCGGCGAAAGACGTCTTAGAGCTGCCGTATTAGCCGGATACAGTTTCGTTCCTTGTATAGTTATTCACTGTTCGGAAAATCAATCCGCCGTGTATACATTAATTGAAAATATTCAAAGGGAAGATCTTAACTTTTTCGAACAAGCTCAGGCATTAAATCGGCTTATTAACGAATACGGGTTTACCGTTGAAAGAATTTCAAAGCAAACAGGGCAGAGTGAGCTTAATGTTTCAAACAAATTGAATTTGCTTAAATTTACAGAACAAGAGAAATCATTGATCACCGACAACTGCCTATCGGAAAGATATGCACGGGTCTTGCTGCAGATAAACGACAGCAATATAAGATTGAAAATTCTAAAAAAAGTCACCCAAAACAAGTTATCATATTTCGATACAGAGGAGCTTGTCAATACACTTATTAAACCCGACCCGGAAGAATCTGCTATCAGCCGCAAAAAAATAGTGATCAAAGACATAAGATTATTTTACAACACTATAGAAAATACAGTCAAAAGAATGAAAGAGGTTGGAATAAAAACTACCGAAGAAAAAACCGAAACCGACACTTTTGTTGAGTACAGAATTAAGATACATAAATAATTTTGAGTACAAGTTGATATCCATATACACATTTCTTCATACCCCTTTATTTCGGCTATATCCCGAAGCATGAAATCCGAGATGCATTACGTATCTCGGATTTTGTGCTATAATAATAAATAAAGAATTTCTTGTACTATTATGAATTTCACATTCTCTGAATGAGTATATATTAAGACATCACCTTTGTGAAATTATTAAAATATAATAGAAATTGTTTCACGTGAAACAACGTTTAATCTGTTTAACAAATGTTTCACGTGAAACATTTGCGGCTGCATGGGATCAAGAAAAGAAAAAAATAAAACAAATGGTTAAAATATAGTAAAAAGTCTTTTAATTATCTCAATAAAATGATATAATATAGTTCGATAAGAAAAATTGGAAATATAGATTGTTTTTTTTTACAGAAAACATAGAAAGGATATGGGAAAATGGGAAAAATAATTTCAATTGCCAATCAAAAAGGCGGAGTCGGAAAGACTACCACTGCGGTAAACCTTTCTGCAGGTCTTGGTAAAATGGGAAAAAAAGTATTGTTGATAGATATAGACCCACAAGGTAATGCTACCAGCGGAGTCGGAGTTGATAAAAGAGCGGTTAAGCACAGCACCTATGACGTGTTTGTGGAAGGTGTAAGCGGCAAGGATACCGTAGTAAAAACACAGTTTCAAAACCTGGATATTCTCCCGTCAAGTCTTGATCTGGCTGCTGCGGAGCTTGAAATAGCAGATCGTCAGCACAGAGAGTCTATTCTGAAAAATGCGGTGATAGAACTGCGTGACAAATATGACTACATAATTATTGACTGTCCGCCGTCATTGGGACTAATAACCGTAAATGCGCTTTGTTTGTGTGATACGATCCTTGTTCCTATCCAATGCGAATACTACGCTTTGGAAGGTCTTTCACAGCTTATGAATACCGTAAGAAGAGTTAAACGTTCCTATAACGAGCACATAGATATCGAGGGTGTGCTGCTGACAATGTATGACGGAAGACTTAATCTGACTCAGCAGGTCGTTGAAGAGGTCAAAAGATTTTTCCCGAGAAAGGTTTTCAATACGGTGATTCCCCGTGCGGTAAGATTGAGCGAAGCGCCAAGCTTTGGTACTCCGATCATGTATTATGACAGAGCGGGAAAGGGCAGCGTGGCTTATATGGAATTATCAAAAGAAATAGATAAGAAAAACAAAGGAGTATAAAAATGGCAGCTAAAAAAAGCGGATTGGGCAGAGGTTTAAGCGAAATTTTTATGCAAAATGAAAGTGAAGATCAAAACAGCACAGTAACGTTAAAAATATCCGAAATAGAACCAAATAGAAATCAGCCTCGTCAGGAGTTTGAACCCGGAGCCTTGAATGAACTGTCCGATTCGATCGCCCAGCACGGAATTTTGCAGCCGCTTGTTGTAAGACCGATGTTTGGCGGCGGTTATGAAATAGTTGCGGGCGAAAGACGTTTTCGAGCTGCAAGAATGGCAGGCTTGAC
The DNA here is from genome assembly GCA_902773245.1 of uncultured Ruminococcus sp. Classification (GTDB taxonomy): domain Bacteria; phylum Bacillota; class Clostridia; order Oscillospirales; family Acutalibacteraceae; genus RUG592. The sequence continues at coordinate 4,538 of CACYDY010000348.1, read as the reverse complement.
CGAAGTTCCGGTTGTGATCAGGGAACTGACAGACGAGCAGACCATGGAGCTTGCTTTGATCGAGAACCTGCAGCGTGAAGATCTATCAGACCTGGAGCTTGCTATGGGTTATGAATCGTTAATGAAACAGTATGACATGACCCAGGAGCAAATAGCTTCAACGGTCAACAAGTCACGTTCTTCCGTTGCAAATACATTAAGACTCATGAAGCTTCCTGATGTGATAAAGACTATGCTGACTAACGGCGACATTTCTTCCGGTCATGCGAGAGCTATATTAGGCTTGGAAAATGAAGAAATGATGGAAACCGTTGCTAAAGAAGTTATTGAAAACAATCTTTCGGTAAGAGAAACAGAGAAGAGAGTACAGCTTATTAACAAAGAGCATGAAACGCCCGAGATTATTGTCAAAGAAAAAATAGACAGACGTCCTCAATACTACCGAGAGGTTGAATTGTCGCTCAGTGAAAGCTTCGGCAGAAAGGTTCTTGTTAATCAAAAAAATAAATCGAGCGGAACTCTTGTTCTTGAGTTTTACGGCGAGGATGATCTCAGAGAACTTCTGAAGCATTTCAAAGACGATTTTTAATAGCATTTGTGATATATTTATTTCGGAGGTTAGTATGATAGACAGTTTTAAAGGGAAATACTACTTTTTGAGTAACTTTTATGAAAGCCCCGTAACGTATGATGGTGTGACATATAAAAATAACGAGGCAGCTTTTCAGGCTCAAAAGACTTTTGATCTTGACAGACGAAAGGAATTTGCCGATCTTGACCCATACAATGCCAAGAGAAAAGGCAGAAGACTAAATCTTCGTTATGACTGGGAAGAGGTAAAGTTTGATATTATGTATCAGATATGCAAGCTAAAGTTTACCCAAAATCCCGAGCTTGGCAAAATGCTTTTAGCCACGGGCGAGCAAGATCTGATTGAAGGCAATACATGGGGCGACATGATATGGGGGCAAGTTAACGGAAAAGGTCAGAACAATCTTGGAAAAATTCTGATGAGAGTCAGAGATGAAATAAAAGAACAAGAGTAATTTCAGACAATTGTTATGAACAAAGCTGTACAATAAAATTATCATAGCAAGCTTAAAAAAGCTTGTAATGAAAAGGAGAAATATAAAATGATAGATATTAAGTTTTTAAGAGAAAACCCCGATGTTGTTAAGGAAAACATCAAGAAAAAATTCCAGGACAGCAAGCTTGTTCTTGTTGACGAGGTTATCGAATTGGATAATCAGAGAAGAGCAGCTCAGCAGAAAGCCGACGCTTTGAGAGCGGAAAGAAATAAGTATTCAAAGCAGATCGGCGCTTTGATGGGACAAGGAAAAAAAGACGAAGCCGAAGAGATGAAAAAGCTTGTAACGGAGAAGTCCGACGAGTTGGCTCAGCTTGAGCAGCTTGAAGCCGAACTCGGAGAAAAAGTGAAAAAAGACATGATGATCATTCCAAATATCATCGACGAAAGCGTTCCGATCGGCAAAGATGACAGCGAGAATGTAGAGATACAAAAGTACGGCGAACCGTTCGTTCCCGAGTTTGAGATTCCCTATCATACAGATATTATGGAAAGACTCAACGGAATTGATCTCGATAGCGCAAGAAGAGTTGCCGGAAACGGATTCTACTATCTCATGGGTGATATTGCAAGACTTCATTCGGCGGTGATCAGCTATGCTCGTGATTTTATGATCGACAGAGGATTTACATATTGTGTGCCGCCGTTCATGATCAGAAGCGATGTTGTTACCGGCGTTATGAGCTTTGCGGAAATGGACGCTATGATGTACAAGATCGAGGGTGAAGATCTCTATCTTATCGGTACGAGCGAGCATTCCATGATCGGTAAGTTTATTGACACCGTTATTAAAGAGGAAGAGCTTCCAAAAACTCTGACAAGCTATTCGCCTTGCTTTAGAAAAGAAAAGGGCGCTCATGGAATTGAAGAGCGTGGAGTTTATCGTATTCATCAGTTCGAAAAGCAAGAAATGATCGTAGTTTGCAAACCCGAAGAAAGTAAAATGTGGTTTGATAAGCTTTGGCAGAATACGGTTGATCTGTTCCGTTCACTTGATATTCCGGTACGCACACTTGAGTGCTGCTCGGGTGATCTTGCAGATTTGAAAGTAAAGAGTATCGACGTTGAAGCGTGGTCGCCCCGTCAAAAGAAATACTTTGAAGTTGGTTCGTGTTCCAACCTCGGCGATGCTCAGGCTCGCCGTTTGAAAATCAGAGTCAATGCAGGAAAGAACAAATATTTTGCCCATACTCTCAATAATACGGTAGTTGCGCCGCCGAGAATGCTTATAGCATTTCTTGAAAACAATCTTAATGAGGACGGTTCGGTTAGAATTCCCGAAGCATTAAGACCATATATGGGCGGCAAAGATATTATAAAATAATAACGCCATATTCTTAGAAAAATCAGAACAGTTCGGTATTTGATCGGACTGTTCTTTTTGTTGTCTAATTGGTATTAATACCGGGTTTTAAATGATGTGTAATAAATTTATTTGAATTAGATAATCAATATCCACAACTTAACAAGATTTGATTTGCATTCCGGGGTTCGTGAATGCAGTTCCCGATAGGGCTGTGTGTAGTGGTTTCAGAAAACATTATATGGGGGACTGGATAAAAATTATGTTAATAAGTTCGTTAAGTGAAAAAAGTTTTCAACATTATTTCAAAAAACCGAGGAAAACTTTTCGGATTTTGTTATTTAAAAAGAAGTATAATCAATTATGAATGGCAATGAAATTATTATTACATAAAAGAAAAATAAAAATGTGTTAAGCTGCAAATAAATAAAAACAAAAAAATAAACATAAAATTACAATTAGTTTACACTTCCTTCATTTCATTGATTTAAGGCTTTTTAATATGATATAATAAAAACGTTAATTGTTAATTTAAATCTGAAATTTTATGTTAAAAGAAAGATCAAATAAAGAGAGAGAAGAGCAATGAATAAAATAGGTTTTGACAATGATAAGTATTTAAAGCTTCAATCCGAAAAGATCAGAGAACGCATTGATAGCTTCGGCGGAAAGCTGTACATGGAATTTGGCGGCAAGCTGTTTGATGATTTCCATGCTTCAAGGGTTCTTCCCGGTTTTGAACCGGACAGTAAAATCAGAATGCTTTTGAAGCTCAAGGAACAGACAGAGATCATTTTTGCGATCAATGCTTCGGCCATTGAACAGAATAAAATGAGAAGCGATATCGGTATTACTTATGATATGGATATTCTGCGTTTGATCGACAAGCTGACCGAAATAGGCTTGTATGTAGGTTCGGTGGTAATTACACAGTATAATTCTCAGCCCTCCGCCGACAAATTCAAGGCAAGACTCCAGAACTTGGGAATAAAGGTGTATTTGCATTATCCGATAGCCGGTTATCCGTCTAATCCCCAATTCATTGTGAGTGAGGACGGTTTCGGTAAAAATGATTATATAGAAACCTCACGCTCTCTTGTTGTCGTAACAGCTCCGGGACCCGGAAGCGGTAAAATGGCAACCTGCTTGTCACAGCTTTATCATGAGAACAAACGAGGCATAAAGGCGGGGTATGCTAAATATGAAACATTCCCCGTGTGGAGCATTCCGCTTATGCACCCGGTCAACCTCGCCTATGAAGCCGCAACAGCCGATTTGAACGATGTCAATATGATCGACCCATGGCACCTGCAGGCTTACGGAGAAACTACTGTAAACTACAATCGTGACGTTGAAGTATTTCCCGTGTTGAATGCAATATTCGAAAAGATCTCGGGAACATCGCCGTATAAATCACCGACGGATATGGGTGTTAATATGGTCGGATTTGCGATAACCGACGACGATATCGTAAGCGAATCTTCAAAGCAGGAGATCATCAGAAGATATTACGCTGCGCTGCAAAAAAACAAGCAAACAGGTTTGGCAAGCGATGAAGTAAAGAAAATCGAAATGCTTTTGAACAGAATGGGACTTACAAAGGACGATCGTAAAGTGGCAAAGGTAGTAAATGAATTTGCTAAGAAATACGACGATCCGGTAGCAGGAATCGAACTCAACAATGAAGCAATAGTGACAGGAAAAACAACGGAGCTTCTGGGAGCCGTTTGTTCAATGATGCTCAATGCATTAAAGGTATTGGCGGGAATAGACGACGAGGTTCTTCTCCTTTCGAAAGAGGTAATAGAAGCTATTCAGAAGCTTAAAACAAAGGTAATGAAAAACCAAAATCCGCGTATGCACATTGACGAAGTTCTGGTAGCGCTCGCCGTGAGCGCCGAAACAGACGACAACGCAAAAAAAGCTCTCGAGCAGGTTTCGAAGCTGAAAGGGACTCAAGTTCATTCGGCAGTAATTCTCTCCCAGGAAGATATGGACATTTTCAGACGTCTTGGAGTAGATCTGACTTGCGAACCGGAGTACGAATCGGACAAGCTTTATCATAAATAAAAATAAAAAACCGGGTATATTTCAAACGAAGTATAACCCGGTTTTTGTCTGCTGAGTATCGCCCAAGTTTTCCACATG
>CACYDY010000347.1 GCA_902773245.1 uncultured Ruminococcus sp. | reverse complement strand
CCAACCCCCTTTCCCTCAAGGGAAAGGGGGCTAAAGGGTGGCGGGCTTCGCCCGCCGCCTATCGGGGCTGACGCCCCGAACCATGCAATACATTCACTCTACTCTTAAGTTGTGGATAGTGATTTATATATAGTAAACGACATTTGAAATTGCCTAAATTATTAGCAATGCGAAACTTTAATTAACAAATTCTTAACTCATTCAAAAGCCGTGGATTTATATAATCGTCTTGTTGACAACCTTTTTCGGTTGTGTTAAACTATTAATCGACAGACTATTACATTTTTTTACTTTTTATGAAAATAATTCGAAAGGATTTTTACCAATGAGAAATTTCAAAAAAATGGCTTCGCTGATAATCGCAGGGTCGCTGCTGTGCGGTACTCTTTCCGCTGTAGGAGCTGTTGAGGCTAATGCCGCCGAGATCGAATATATCAAATCGCAAACACAAAATCAATCTCATATGTATTCCAAGGATTTTACTCTCACCGGAAACTATGCCGATGATCTCGTTGCCGTCGGTCAGGCTCAGATGGGAAAAACAAAAGCCGAGCTTGAATACTACGAAAGCTGGTGCGCAGATTTTGTCAACGACTGCGCAAGGCTTACGAATATGCCCGAGAGTATTATTCCCTATAACTACGGACTTCGCGCAAGCTGCGCTTATCTCTACAGATATATGATCGACAACTGCGGAGCAAAAATAATCGAGGATACAAACGATCTGAGAACAGGCGACCTGGTTTTCTACTACTGTCCTGCGTCAAACTTTTATCTTCACGTGGGCATGATAGAAAGCCCCTCTTATTACATTGAGGGAAACTACCAGAAAAAAGTTCAGCGCCTTGATTTTAATTATAACTACTCATGCTATATGCATAAGGGCGGAAGCTTCACCAGCGATTCCGGTCACGTAAAAAGGATCTATGTTCGCCCGAACTACCCCGAGCCGCCCAAAAAAGGCTACACCGAAACCAGCCCCGACAGCGAAAACTACTTCGCTCCCACAAGAACGCTTACTTACAAAACCGGGGTCTTTACAAGCGGCTTTGATGTTTCGTGGACTCAGGCGGTTTTATTCAACCTCGGTTACAATATCGACGTAACGGGTGAGTACAGCTCCAAAACTGTTGATGCAGTAAAAAAATTCCAGCTTGACAATCAGCTTACTCCCACCGGTGACACGGACAGCGAAACTGCCGCTCTCCTCGAAGAACTGTGGCACAACAAGAAATACCCCCGTGTGGATAACTATAAATCGGCAAAAGACATTTACAACTACAACGAAAATGTTTGCATTTCGGCAGACATCACCAACGCGGATTCGGTCAAACTGGTTATAGAAAACGGTCTGCAAACCGTTAAAACAATTGAGGATTCCTCAAACGTATCGTTCCCCGCCAAAGAGATCGGACAAGGTTATTACACCGCTTATTTTGTGATGAAAAATGTTTACTCAACCTTTACAACCGAACCGATCGATTTTATTGTTGATAAACCTATGGTATCCGCGCCGAATATCGCCGCCTTGAGCGGAACGACATACAAAGCCGCTTCAATAAAATGGGACAAAACACTCAACACCGATCATTACGAAGTTTACATAACCAACACCGCAAATTCGGCTGAGGTCATTTCGGAAAAATACGTAAAAAACAACAGCTTTTCCGCTCTTCTTCCCGTTGGCGAATACAAGGTCAGAGTTGTTTCTGTCAACGACTTCTCGACAGCCGAGAGCAACACCGCAGACTTTAAGGTTGTCGAAGGCAAGCCCCAAAGCTTCGGCGACGAATTTTACGCAAGACTGCCTCTGACATTCGACCAATCGCTGTCGCTTGCACTTTCGGACAAGACCGCAGCCCTCGGCACGTCGTCAAACAGCTTTTCGCAAACATGGTACTTCAAAAAACACTCCGACAACTCCTACTATATCAAAAACTGCGAAAACGGCAAACAGCTTGCAATAGGCTCACAAGGCGCGGTTATTTTTGACAGCGAAAGCGACACATCGCTTCAAAGGTGGTATCTTGCGCAGAGCGGTGAGAACAGCTTTTGGCTTGTTCCGGCATTTTCCGCATCAAACGTTCTCAAAGCAGGACAGAACAGTATCTCGGTCGGTCATTCGACAAACAATGAAACTGAAGCATTTACACTGAAAAAGGTCAGCCACGAGCATAATTACGATATTTCGGAATTTAAAGCTCCGACGTGTACGCATGACGGACACATAACCTATCGCTGCAAGCTTTGCGGCGAGGAAGACTCCAAAACCATTCGCTGCGAGGGTCACACAAGCGAAAAAGAAAAGACTTCCGCTCCCAATGCGGCTCTGATCTGTGACAAATGCGGCGAAGCTTATATAAAAGGAAATGCAAAAGCGACAGTCAGCGACACACCGGATTCGCCGTCGTCAAAAAGCGGCGAAAATACAAGCATTACGGTAATTATGGGCGATGTTGACCGTGACGGCGAGCTTACGTCAAACGACGCGCTGATCGTTACAAGACTTACGGTCGGACTCGAGCAATCGAACGACTTAAAAAACATCTTAGCCGATGTCGACATAGACGGGACTGCTACCGTTTCGGACAGCCTTGCGATACTGAGGACTGTTGTGGGGCTTAAAACCGAAACTAAAACAGGCTTTTTGCTTGAAAGCGGAGCGTAATATCAATTACAACGGATT
>CACYDY010000346.1 GCA_902773245.1 uncultured Ruminococcus sp. | reverse complement strand
GCAAAATCTTACATCACACAGCCGCTGTACGCTTGATACAGCATTGAAAGGAGAAAAATTATGGATACTTTATTTAACAGCATTATTACAAATTCGGATATAACTTTCTCGGCATTTTCTTCATGCCTCGCCTGCTCCATTATTTTGGGACTGGTAATATCGATCATCTACTCATTTAAAAATAAGCCGTCAAAAAGCTTTATTGTAACTCTTGCGATCCTTCCCGCTATTGTTCAGATGGTTATCATGCTCGTAAACGGAAGCGTAGGAGCAGGTATTGCGGTGGCAGGCGCTTTCAGTCTTGTCAGATTCAGGTCTGCGCCAGGCAACGCAAAGGAAATTGCCTGTGTTTTCCTTGCAATGTCGGTAGGTCTTGCCACGGGTATGGGTTATCTTGCTTACGCTTTCCTTTTCGTGGTAATTATCGGTCTGATGATAGTTCTTTTCGGTGTGTTTGGCTACGGTGACGACAAAGGTATGACAAAGGAACTGAGAATTACTATCCCCGAGGGCCTTGAATTTGAGGGCGTTTTTGACGAAGTGTTTGACAAGTATCTTACAAAGAGCGAGCTTGTCGAGGTTAAAACCTCAAACATGGGCAGTCTTTACAAGCTTAAATACAATGTGGTGTTTAAAGATACCAAGGAACAGAAAGCTTTCATTGACGACCTCAGAGTAAGAAACGGCAACCTTGAGATCTCTTGCAGCAACGCTGTTACCCAAAAGGAAACACTTTGATATAAAAAATCTAAAAGATTTAGCATATTAAAGTTTTGATCAAACTTTTTCAAAAGTTTGCGGTTCCCAAAGGCAGAGCCGGTGACGGCGAAGCCTAATCCCTTTAGGGAGTCGCTGACGGAACAAATTATCGTAGAAAATGAACTACCCTCAGCGAAATCATATAAACTATCGATCAAAGCAACAATTAAAAAGCAACCATAAAAATAATACCTTTCGGTAAAGATCAAAACAGGCAACAGCGAAGCGAATTGCCGGTCTAAGAAAGAAAATTGTTAAATACTAACGCTTTCGAGTATAAGTTTGATAAATAGATTATTACTTAAATCGCCTCTTGAGGATTCCCCCCTGTGACTCAAGAGGCGAGTTTCAAAAAAGTGGGGTTTACACAATAATATAACGAATAATATAACGAAAAATCTCAAAGTTTTTTTGCAATTTTACTTTGAGCGCATATGTACGGAGGAATATTACCATGAAAAAGACAAAATTAGTTTCTATCATTCTTGCAGCCATGCTCACGGCGGCGTTGTTTACAGCCTGCAGCGGCGCAGAAGTTAACAATACAAACAGCTCGTCGAGCGTTACATCATCGGTTTCTTCACAGGAGCAAACGGAGAATAACGAAGATAACGATAACTCGAACGCCGACAAATCCGACCAGTCGGATAACAGCGGCGAAGCAGTTCAGACCTCGGCAAAAACCGAAACAAAGGATATGTTCACCGAGCGTGATCTGTCGGGAGATTATGACGACTCAGAGGCGACAACCGTTGAATGCAGCGGCAAAACCTTTAAAGTAAGCGGCGACGGAGCAAAGGCAGACGGAAATGTTCTCACCATTTCGCAGGAGGGAGTTTATATTCTCGGCGGAACAATCTCCGACGGCAGAGTGGTGGTCGAAGCAGACGACAAGTCTAAGGTTCAGATCGTTCTCAACGGCTGTTCAATAACATCTTCCGATTATTCGGCAATTTACGTAAAGAGCGCAGACAAGGTGTTTATAACGCTTGCGGAGAATACCGAAAACTCAATAACCGACGGAAAAACCTATAAAGAGGATTCGGAGGACAGCAATGTTGATTCGGCTGTTTTCAGCAAATCCGATCTGACTTTAAACGGAAAAGGTTCGCTCACAGTCAATGGTCAGATGAGCCATGCGATCGTATCAAAGGACGATCTTAAGATCGCAGGCGGAAATATCACGGTAACCTCGGTCGGCAGCGCAGTATGCGGAAAAGACAGCGTGAGAATTGCCGACGGAACTATTAACATCACAAGCGGCGGCGACGGTATCAAGTCGGATAACGAAGATGACGCCGACAAGGGCTTTGTTTACATCGAAAACGGTAATATTACAATAAACAGCGACACCGACGGTATCCAGGCAGCAGCCGATCTCACGATCGAGAACGGAGAGATCAGCCTTAAAACAGGCGGCGGAAACGAAAATTCTTCAAAAACGCACACCGAGGAATTCGGCGGCTTCGGAAGATGGGGCAATACAAATACGACAGCATCGTCCGACGAGGATTCCACATCGGCAAAGGGATTGAAGGCAGGCGGAGATATCGTTGTAAACAACGGAACAATAACAATTGATTCGGCAGACGATTCCATTCACTCGAACTCGAATGCAACAATCAGCGGCGGTACCGTTTCGGTGACATCGGGTGACGACGGTATCCATGCAGGTTCGGCGCTGACATTTAACGGCGGAAAAATTACGGTTTCCAAAAGCTATGAGGGCGTTGAAGGTTCAAACATCACCGTCAACGGCGGAGAGATCGAAGTAAACTCAAGCGACGACGGCTTTAATGCGGCAGGCGGAAGCGATCAGTCGGCAATGGGCGGCAGAATGGGTCAGAACAGCTTTACCGCAAACAGCGACGTATTCATAAAGATCACGGGCGGTACCGTTAAGGTGAATGCAGACGGTGACGGACTTGATTCCAACAATAATATTATTATCGAGGGCGGTACCGTTTATGTTGACGGGCCGACAAACGACGGCAACGGCGCGTTGGATTATGAAACAACGGCGACAATCAGCGGCGGTACTCTTGCTGCGGTTGGTTCTTCGGGAATGGCAGAGGGCTTCTCGTCCGATTCGACACAGGCTTCTATTCTTTATAACCTTTCCGAGAGTCACAACGCAGGCGAAAAAATCACTTTGACATCGGAAAGCGGAGAGGAAATAGTTTCCTATACGGCAAAGAAGAGCTTTAATTCGGTAAATATCAGCTCGCCAAAGCTTGCGTCAAGCGGAAAGTATACTCTCACGGTCGGTGACAAGAGTTACTCGATCGAAATGACATCTGTTTCCTATTCCAACGGCGGCTCGGGAATGGGCGGCATGAGAGGCGGCATGGGCGGTATGCAGAACGGAGATATGCCCGGCGGAAATATGCAAAACGGCGCAATGCCCGGCGGAAGAATGAAGAGCTTCGGCGAAAATCAAATTAACGGAAATATTCAAAATTCCGACAAGACTGTTTGATAAATTATTGCAAATAGTTTATTAGCGCCGCCTCTTATATAGTAAACGACATTTGAAATTACCTAAATTATTAGCGATGCGAAGCTTATTAAAGTTTCGCTCAAGCCTTTTCAAAGG
>CACYDY010000345.1 GCA_902773245.1 uncultured Ruminococcus sp. | reverse complement strand
GGCGCGTCATATACTGCAAAATCAAACTGCACAAGACTTTTATCAATTTTTCGATAGGTGTTCATCACAACGCTCTGAACGCCGCCGGATATCTCTAGGCTGTCAAACACCTGAAGGACCTTGATCGGGTCAGCCATTTTTAGCACCCTTTCGTTTTTTTAGAATTCCGGAAAGAATAAACACTACCTTTTCTTTTAGCATCGCGTATGACTTTGTCTTTCTGAAAACCAAAAAATAAATTATGTTCGGTACTATACATACTATAACAAACTTTACAAAAAAACCAAGCCAGCCTGTAAGCGGTATGAAGCAAATCGATATGTAACCAACACCGAGTGCCGCAAGCGCCAATATTGTGTATAGCACTAATTCCAAGTAGTATCTTCTGACAGGTTTATTAAAACCATGCTTATATAATGCATAAGGATCATACCAAACTCCGGTAAATAACCTCGCGATAAATGTCGCACCCAGAATTCCTATCAATCCAAAATAACTGCCTAACAAAATCGACAAACCAACATTGATCACGGCAGTTACAATGCCCATATATTTTCCGTATTTAAACAAGCCATAGGTGTCTTTAAATATCCAAACCGGATTCTGAATTCCGCGGGTATAGAAATTTGCCGCAATAACAGCAACTACGCTTATCGGCAAGAGATAATCTAAACCAATCCATAACTCGATCACGCTGTTCATCAGCAAAACAATTCCGATCGACACAAAACTGAACAACCAAAAGTTTGCCATTCGAAAAGCCCGGAACACATCCATGCTCTTTTCTTTATCATCCTCAGCATTTAAATTGCCAATACTGGCAGATACATTACCAAAAATCTGTCCGAGAATATTGGTAAAAATGATAATGAACATATTGTAGTTAGAATACAATCCAACTTCTATCAAACCACCGTATATGCTGATAATTGTATTGTCAGTGCTATTTACCAACAATGTCGTGAGTTTAATCACTACCAAGGCACGAATATTTGTCCATAGGCTTTTCTTGGTATCTTTATCAAGCTTTTCATTTTTATGAGATTTAATAAATCTGTATTTTCTGTCTACATAAATAGAAATCCAGATGTTATTTGTTAATATCAAAAGTGATTCTATAAATAAATAGAGATAAAAATCTCCCGTCAACAACAGCGCAGCAGTTTGCAGAACTGTTCTTGTAATGTTACAAATCTCCTTTACGGAAAGCACTATATAATTTTTTTGATCCGCAACTAAAAGAGATGATTTATACGAAAAGAAATATGTTATTGACGTGTTAAACAAATAAAAAAGATAAATCTGATAAATCTGATCGCCGATTTCTCCGGGATCGGCAATAATATATTTCAGAAAAGGGATCAATGCAGCGCCTACTACGGCAACAGATATGCCAATGATCACATAAGCCTTGCGGTAAAGGTTCATTAACGCTGAAATCTGTTTCTCGTCATTATTCTTCAGCGGCTTGTACAATGCGTAAACAATAGCAGAACCGATTCCAAGCTCCGCCAAAGAAAGCATTGTCAGGATTTCGCCAAAAAGACCGTTGACTCCCAGATACTCCGCGGAAAGGCAATAGATAAATACAGTTCTGCCGACAAACTTGAGAACCATTTCAATTGCCTGACCGCCTAATCCGACAAGAATATTCTGGGCAGATCTCTGCGTTCTTGACTTCATATCGACTACTACTCCTAATTAAGTGCTCAACACTTTATTCCAAAAATAATCTCTGCGCTCCGTAAGTATTTCCTCGCTGTATTTTTTTGAGCGTTCAAAATTTTCAACAGCGCACAACTCCATATACTTCAGGTGTTCTATCATATATATCAACATATCGGCGAGCTCATGATAATTCTTACGCTCGTGAATACAGTCGTCTCCCAACTGCTCGGGAACAGCCGTTCCCGCTCCGCCAATACAGGGACACCCCCTGCTCATCGCTTCTATCAATGCTCTGCCGAGTGTTTCCTGCAAGCTTGGCATGATAAAAATATCGATATCATCAAGCCACTGTAAAACCGGTTCGCCACCAGGAAGAGATCCGCAGAACTCAACATTTTCAAAAACTCCGTTCTCTTTTGCCAGCTTCTCCCATTTATCGGGTTTTCCGTCTCCGAGAAAGCAAAGCCTTATATTGTTATGGCTTTTCAAAATTTCCTTAAGTGCAAAGATCGCAGTATCGTGTCCCTTATAACCGACATTCAGCGACGCCATTAAGCCGATTTTTATGGTTTTGCCTTCCATATTTTGGATCTTTTCCAAGCGCCTTTCCAAAACAGTTTTATCAGATACGTGAATATTGGTATCGGAACATCCCATATTGAAGTTATTGTTAGGATAGCGGTTCTGGAGGAATCTACGGGAAACATATAGCACATTTTCCGCTTTTCGAACGCACTTTTTCTCGATTAAAAACGAAACAGGTGCATACAGCTTTCCGGCAACAGAGCCGTAATTCCACAAATCATCCCAAGTGCAGCCGACGACCTCTATCATATACCGCGCTTTCAGCTTTCGCGCAACTTTGCAGGCGAGATATCCTAGATTGCTCGGCAGTCGAATAACTGTACAGTCTGCATTTTTCATTTGCTCTGTTATCAATTTTTTTGCATACTTTCGCTGCTTCAAGCCGTTTACAGACATCAGATTTGGTAATCCGAAGAAAGATACT
>CACYDY010000344.1 GCA_902773245.1 uncultured Ruminococcus sp. | reverse complement strand
TATAAAGTGTATAGAGAAGGGCGGATATTTTACTTAAACCCCACTCAAGATAGTCCCTATCCTCGGAATAAATACCTTCCATTAAATCATTAACCGCTTGATAAATGCTGTAAAAATCCGACAGCGGAAACGCCTGAACAGGGGCGTCAATCCCTCTCTTACGCAGATATTCCGAGAGAGATAAATTGCATATTTTCGCCTTCCTGCGAAGCTGTTTTTTCTCTTTTTCGGTTACCCTGACATTAATAACCTTATCTCTTTTTTCTGACATTTTAGCCTCACTTTTCTTAAAAAAGACGGGGTTACAGGGGTCGTCCCCTCTCGGCAGTACGCCGCCGGTTTTGGATGTGAATACAAAACCTATGCTCGATACAGTACAAGACAAGTCTTGCCCTGTAATCCTGTCTTAAAATCCTTGTGACGGCAGTGACAGAAATGACAACTATTACTCTATAAGTTCATAATCGTCATTGTCGTCATAACCGTCATTTTGAAACATAATAAACCTGTTTTGACCTGTTCGTTTTGTTTTGTAAACAATCCCTGTGGGAGTCAGCACTTCAGCAGCATAACGACCTAACATTTTTGTAACGACATTAACCGAGGTTTCAGTTTCCGCCATTGCTTCTATTAAGTCTGTCGCCGTTCCTTTCCAAGTTGGCCTGCCTTTCATAAAGTCAACCACCCGAAAAAGAAATGCAGGTATTTCTTCCTTGCGAATTTCCTCAGCGTTCTTCCGTTCAATAAGCTCCCACATTTGCCCGACGAATCGGAGCAGGAATTTCTGAAACTCAACGTCCCTTCCGTTCACAAGAAGCGTACCTTCTTCAGCGCCTCGCTCACGCTTTAAGATAAGGTTTGTATCGGCGGCTCCCGTTATTCCAGTTGAACCGGAAATCTCGTTGAATGGGTCGCTGCTGTCCTTCAGCTTACGAAGATGGTGAACAAGTACAATCGCAACGCCGTACTTATCGGCAATGCGTTTGATAGTAGAAATGTCATCATAATCGTTAGCATACATTCCGTTTCGGTTGGTAGGATTACCTGCGTCACGAACTTTCTGTAAAGTGTCAATGATTATTAGCTTCGTTTGCGGATAATCAGAGAGAGCATTTTCAATCTGCTCTTCAAGTCCGCTGCCAAGCTTACCGCACATGGTAGCAAAGCGTAAGCCCTGCGGCGCTTCATCAACAAGCTGATACAATCGGTTTTGAATACGCGTAACAGTATCCTCAAGACAGAGGTACAGTACATCGCTTTGCACCGTTTGCATTTCCAGAAACGGAGTGCCCTTTGCAACGCAGATGCCGAGCCAAAGCACAAGCCAGCTCTTGCCGATTTTGCCTGCTCCGCAGAGCATACTCACACCCTGCGGAATCAGACCGTCAACAATGAACAGGGTCTTTTCAATCGGAGTTGACAGCAGCGTATCCGCGTCAACCACCTTTAACTTTTCTGCCATTAGCTCGCCTCCTTCTTTTTCTTTTCAACGGACAGAACATAGTCAATCACATTCACCTTCGGAACACGGTAAGCATTACCGATTTTCACGCCGGGAATATAGCCGTCGTTAATCAGGTCATAGGCTAAATGTCTGCTGACACCCAACATGGTTTGCAGCTGCGATACGCTTACAATGTCAGGGTATTCCGGGAACATTAACCTGTAAAGCTCCCTTAACTCCTCTTTTCTGAGTTTCATTTTCACTCCTCCTTTCAGCCCAATGAATTAGGTTTCCCCTGGGCGTTATGTAAGAAGGGTGTCAGCGCAAAAAAACAAATTAAATACTTGTGAATAAATATAGAGATGACAAAAGAGCCGCCTGCGGGAAGCAACACAATTTTGTGTTTACTTCACCATTCAAACGACTCTTTTACTCTTAATTACTCTACTCGCTTATCCATTCACTCATAAACACATATTTAATTTGCAAAGTCATTATATCAAACATTTGTTCGTTTGTCAATACAATTTTGAACAAAAGATTAATGCTCGGAGCGTTCTGCTCCGAGCATTATTTCATAAAGCCATTTTTATAGTTACCGTTTAATCAACCATAAGGTCAGGCAGCCTTGTCGGCTGTTGCTTCATTTACAACAACACTGTGATAGCCTCGGTAGTCTTTAAGATGGCCGTAGGCAAGACCGAGTTTGTTCTGTTCACTGTCAGCTTCCGTTGCAATTGCAAAGGTGTTCAAAAAGTCCGCTGTTGTCATTGAATGATCAATAGCGTATTTAAGAAGCGTTTCATTATCCTCGTTTGCAAACAGCTTCGCCTCAGTTTCTCCGAGTCTGATAGTTTCGTTTGACGGACGCATGGAACGCAATCCGTTTTCGTTGCGACCCTGAAGAACATAATAGGTATCGCCTGCTGCATTTGCGTTTGCAAGGTCGTAACCCAAAGTAGCCTTCTGATAAACTGCGAGAACTGCTATCAGTCCTGCGCCCTCGGTTATCTTACGGTTTGCACGGTTGTAGCAGATAACAAGCTTCAATGAATCAAATTCGGTACAGAAATTGAAATCTCCGCTTGAATCCATAAAGCCTGCAATAGGACCGCTGCCGTAGAGCGGAACAAGTGCATTTTCAACAGCGATTACCTTGCCTTCCAGACCGGGCATTGTGCGAATGCTGTACTTTGAAGGCTTCCATTTTCCGCCTCCGAGATTGTCGCACGGATAGCCATCTTTATAATTGTAAGACGAAGCATAAACGCCGTTTTCAATCGTTTGCGTCATACCAATAACACCCGTAATATCATCGCTGATTCCAAAGGCATCTACGGCGGCGCGAACACCGTCAAGATGAGACGCCGAGCAAATCCAAACGTCTATTCCGCTCTCGTGGAATGCCTTATACATATTTTTGACATCCTCGGTTACGGATACTCCGCTCGGGAATTCGCAATCAATTACGCCAAGCTTTGATTCAATCTCTTCAGG
>CACYDY010000343.1 GCA_902773245.1 uncultured Ruminococcus sp. | reverse complement strand
CGGTATTGCAAAGAAATATCTTGAGGGAAAAACTCTCGGTATGATCTTTGAGAAAGCAAGCACAAGAACAAGAGTAAGCTTTGAGGTGGGAATGTTCCAGCTTGGCGGTTCGGCGCTGTTCCTTTCGAGCAATAACACTCAGATTGGAAGAGGAGAGCCTGTGGAGGATACTGCAAGAGTTCTTTCACGCTATCTTGACGGAATCATGATCAGAACATTTGAACAGAGTGAGGTCGAAGCTCTTGCGGAATACGGCTCTATTCCGATAATAAACGGTCTTACGGATTTTTGTCACCCCTGTCAGGTTCTTGCCGATCTGATGACAATAAGAGAGATCAAAGGCAGACTCGACGGACTTAAAATGAGCTTCATTGGTGACGGAAACAACATGATGAATTCGCTGATCGTCGGAGCGCTCAAGTCGGGAATGTCGATCTCGGTTGCCTGCCCCGAGAACTATGAACCGGACGCTCGGGTTGTTGAATTTGCAAAAGAATACGGAGATAAGTTCCAAATGTTCAGAACACCGAAAGAAGCCGTTGTTGACGCAGATGTTGTAATAACGGACGTTTGGGCTTCAATGGGTCAGGAGGAAGAGGCTCAGATCAGAGCAAAAGCTTTTGACGGCTATCAGGTCAACGATGAGCTTATGTGCCTTGCAAAGGAAGATGCAATAGTGCTTCATTGTCTGCCGGCGCACAGAGGTGAAGAGATCACTGCAGAGGTATTCGAGAACCATGCGGACGAGATCTTTGAAGAGGCTGAGAACAGACTTCATGCGCAAAAAGCAGTAATGGTTTATCTGATGAGAGATTAACAAGTTCCATACCCGATAAGTCTTAAGCAAATCACTTGATTATCTAAGGCTGATCGGGTATATTTATAATGTATGGATTATCAGGAGATATAGCTATGAGTTCTTATATAGAAAAAATCTATTCAAATTTCAGAGAGTGCCCTCAGGTGGACGCGCTTGCGCTGGGAGGATCACGTTCCGAGGGGATAGTTGACGATAAGTCGGACTATGATCTGTATGTTTATATTAATGCCAATATCGAAAACGAAAGCAGAGAGAAAATGTTCGAACCCATTTGCGAGGTTGTTGAAATTGCCAACAAATACTGGGAACCCGAGGATAACATTGTTCTCAAAGACGGAGTTTGTGTTGATATTATTTACCGCAACGTTGAAACAATGGGAGAATTTTTGAAATTTGTGGTAGACGACGCCCACCCAATGAACGGTTACACAACCTGCTTTTGGCATAACGTGAAAAATTGTGAGATCATTTTCGATAAAACAGGGGATCTTACAAAGCTGCAAAACAAGTATCGCTGCGAATATCCCCAAAAGCTCAAAGAAGCCATAATCGAAAGAAACATGAAGCTGCTCAGCGGAGTGCTTCCTTCTTACGACAAGCAGATAGCCAAGGCGTTTGACAGATTTGACTATGTCAGCATTAATCACAGAGTTGCGGCATATCTTGAAAGCTATTTTGACGTTATCTTTGCTTTGAACGAAATGACGCACCCGGGTGAAAAAAAGCTGATGAATATATGCCGCAGCGAGTGTAAGCTTCTTCCGAAGAATTTTGAAAAAAACATCAGCAGCCTTTTTGAATATATGTTTAAATACGATGTCAGCGACATTCTCGACGAGATGTACAAGGAACTGAAAAAGCTTGTTGACGAACACAAATAAGCAAAAATTGCAGGATTTACTGTTATGATGAGTTTTAAGCGAGCAGCCGCCGTGCACCGGGTAACACAAATTAAGTAGGCAGTCGATGAGCGGAAGCCAAATTATTGTTATAAATAGTTAGGCGGATTACTACCGGGCATGCGTTGACTAATTGTGAATTTAATGTTATAATATCTCATATATGAAAGAAAGGAAGAGATTTATGTATATTACTTGTTTGGATTTAGAGGGAGTTCTTGTTCCCGAAATATGGATAGCCTTTGCCGAGGCAACGGGAATCCCCGAGCTTAAAAAGACTACACGTGACGAGCCTGATTACAATAAGCTCATGGAATACAGAATCAATATTCTTAAAGAGCACGGTCTTGGTCTTAAAGAAATTCAAGACGTTATCGCAACAATAGACCCCATGCCGGGCGCAAAGGAATTTTTGGACGAGCTTCGTTCAATTTGTCAGGTTGTTATTATCAGCGATACGTTCACCCAGTTTGCGGCTCCTTTGATGAAAAAGCTTGGATATCCCACGATTTTCTGTAATTCTCTCGTGGTTTCGGAAAACGGTGAGGTAACAGGCTTCAAAATGAGAGTTGAAAATTCGAAATATACAACCGTCAAAGCGCTCCAGTCGATCGGATTTGAAACTATCGCAAGCGGCGACAGCTATAACGATCTCGGAATGATAAAAGCAAGCAAAGCCGGTTTCCTCTTTAAGAGTACGGACAAGATCAAAGCGGATAATCCCGATCTTCCTGCTTTTGAAACTTACGACGAGCTTATGAACGCTATCAAGAGAGTTATTGATTGATAATATAATGATCTGAGTAACCGATATCACAAACGATATCGGTTCTTTTTTAATTGAAAGGTTTTTCATGACATTGACCATTATTCAAAAAATAAAAAAACTCCGACAACGGAAATTGTCGGAGTAAATGTATATTATAAATCGGTAAAAATTACTTGCCCAAAAAAGCCTTAACTTCACGAGCAACACCGGGAGCTGTAAGACCGAATATCTCAAGAAGCTCCTTAGCGGGACCCGAGTAGCCGAATCTGTCGTAAACACCGCATTTTTTAACAGGCACTGGGAACTTCTCGGCAACAACGGAAGCAACTGCGTCGCCAAGACCGCCAATAACATTATGTTCTTCAAATGTAATAATTTTGCCTGTTTCCTTCGCCGCTTTAAGGATAATATCCTCGTCAATAGGCTTGATCGTGTGAATGTTCACAACTCTTGCGTCAATGCCTTCTTTGGCGAGTTCTTCCGCTGCAAGAACGGCCTCACGAACAACAAGACCTGTTGCGATGATCGTTACATCTTTGCCGTCACGAAGAGTTACACCTTTGCCAAGCTCGAATTTGTAATCATCGTTATTGTTGATACTCTCGACTGCAAGTCTGCCAAGACGGATATAAACAGGACCGTTGATGTTCAAAGCAGCCTCAACAGCGCCAAGCATTTCATAGTGATCTGCCGGGTTGATAACCGTCATGTTCGGAATTGCTCTCATGACTGCAATATCCTCAAGGCACTGGTGGGTTGCGCCGTCCTCACCGGTGGAGATTCCGGCATGAGAGCCGGCAATTTTAACGTTAAGCTTCGGATAAGCAACCGAATTTCTGATTTGCTCGAAAGCTCGTCCCGTAGCAAACATAGCGAACGAAGCGGCAAACGGGATCTTTCCGCAAGCTGCAAGACCAGCTGCAACACCGATCATGTTGCATTCTGCGATACCGCAGTCGAAGAAACGATCCGGATAAGCCTTTTGGAAAATCGAAGTTTTAGTCGCAGCGGCAAGGTCTGCGTCGAGAACAACGATGTCTTTGTTTGTTTTTGCAAGCTCACAAAGAGCCTCGCCGAAGCTTTCTCTTGTAGCCTTTACAACCTTATCTGCCATCAGAGTGCACCTCCCAATTCAGCAAGCTTGTTCAAAAGCTCGGTTCTTCCGATCTCGTACTGCTCCGCATTTGGTGCGGCGCCGTGCCAGTTGACCTGGTTTTCCATATAGGAAACGCCCTTGCCCTTGACTGTTTTTGCGATGATCGCAGTCGGTTTGCCCGAAACGGCTTTGGCTGCATTGACAGCGTTTTCGATACTGTCAAAATCGTGACCGTCCATTTTGAACACTTCAAAGCCAAAAGCTTCAAGCTTCTTATCAAGCGGCTCAAGTCCTCCGACCTCTTCAACGGGGCCGTCGATCTGAAGACCGTTTGAATCAATAATAACACAAAGATTGTCGAGATTTTTGTTTGCGGCAAACATCAGCGCCTCCCAAACCTGACCCTCTTCACATTCGCCGTCACCCAAAAGTGTGTAAACTTTGTAGTCGGCACCGTCGATTTTACCGGCAAGAGCCATACCGCAAGCGGCAGAAATGCCCTGACCGAGCGAGCCTGAGCTCATATCAATACCCGGGGTGCTTTTCATATCGGGGTGACCCTGAAGCATAGCGCCGACCTTTCTCAGCTTCGGAAGCTCTTCAATGGGGAAGAAGCCCTTGAGTGCGAGAACGGCATAAAGCGAAGGACAGCAGTGACCTTTCGAAAGGACAAATCTATCTCTGTCGGCTTTGTTCGGGTCGGCGGGATCGACATTCAGTTCTTTGTAGTAAAGATAGGTGTAAATATCGGCTGCCGAAAAAGATCCGCCCGGGTGACCGGACTT
>CACYDY010000342.1 GCA_902773245.1 uncultured Ruminococcus sp. | reverse complement strand
TGCCCGGCTAAGTGTATAATGTTAGGAGTTAGACGATGAGCGGAAGCCAACTTACAGTTACAAAATGTCAGGCGGCATTACCAGCGGCCGTGTGGCCGCCGTACACTATTGACGTGAGTCTGCAAATGGTGTAAAATAGTATCGGAGTTGATTATAATGAAAAAATGTGAATATTGCGGAAAAGAACTTGAAAGCTACCATTTGCAGTACTGTAAAGACAGCGACTGCGAAGAGAGAGCATTGTCTTTTTACGATAGCAGAAGAAAGAATGAGAAAGTGTTCGGAATTATCAACATAATTACGATCATCGCTATTATGGCGGGATTGTTTCTTGCTGTTTTTGTGCCGATTATTGGCAATATAATAGTTGCCGCTGCTTTGGTTGTTATGGGTATCGGAGTGTTGGCAATGCCGTATGCTCCCGAAAACTTTTATCAGAAGTACCGTATTAAAAAGACTACAAAAATGGTCAGAATATTCGGAGTAATGCTTTTTGTGGCGGCGGGAATTTTTTCTGCGCTGGCAGTGTATTATTCTTTAAAGTGATCGAAATTTTGAGCAGGTGAGAGCCTGCTCTTTTTTGTATATTTTTTGAATTGTTTCCAATAATAAACTTAAATAAATAAAAGGGGACAAGGATTTTATGAACGAAACATTTTCAAAAAGAGCTTTAATAAGGATCGTATCTTTTTGCGCAGCAGTGGGGCTTCTGATTTTGGGAGCGGGTATCAGCGGGTACAAGCTTATGTCACGTTACAGAAATACCGCCGAAAGTAAGTATCAGCTTGCTTTGAACAATTTTGCGGATTACGTTTCAAATATGAAAACTACTCTTGAAAAGGGCTTGTATTCGAACACCGCAGCGCAGCAGCAGCCTATTTTTGCTAAGCTGATGACTATGAGCGAGGGCGCAAAAAGTTCGCTCAGCCAGCTTCCCATAAGCAGCGACCAAGCAGTGTCCATACAGAAATATTTGGGTCAGGTCGGTGATTACTCCTTTTTTGCTTTGAGTAAAATTGCCAAAAATAAAGAGCTTTCACAAAGCGAGAAGGATAAACTTAAAACGTTTTATGACTATGCGTGTGAGCTTGATATGTCGGTTGGGGATATGGCAGCCGCTTACGCTGACGGTTCGGTCAACCTCGGTAAAGCTTTGACGCTCAAAGGCAACATTGAAAAGATGGGTGACTCGGTCGATCAGCTGACGCTTGACGGCGGTTTTCGTGAAATGAACGAAGGGTTTACAGATTATCCGACTATGATTTATGACGGGCCGTTTTCCGATCATATATTACAGCAGAAGCCGAAATTTCTTGAGGGAAAGTCCGAGGTGACCGAAGATCAGGCGCTGACGACCGCCGCAGAGTTTGCAAAATGCAGCAAATCCCAGCTGAATTATGAGGGACAAACGGGCGGCAATCTTCCGACTTATAATTTTTCGGGCGATAATTTGTATATAACGGTTACGAAGGTCGGAGGTTTTGTTAATTTGTATCGCAATTATTCTGAGGTGGCGAAAAAAACGCTGTCGTACAATGACGCTATAGACGAATCAAAAAAGTTTTTGAATGATATGTTTAAAGAAGAGTTTGAAGAAAGCTATTATTCTGTTGACGGCAACATCTGCACCGTGAATCTGGCATATGTCAGCGATGATGTGATCCATTACAGCGACCTTGTAAAAGTCGGTGTAAATATGCAGACAGGTGAAATTATGAGCTTCTGCGCAACAGGATATATTATGAATCATACCGAAAGAGATTTGAAAAATCCCAAAATATCGAAACAGCTTGCGCAGCAGACGCTAAGTAAAAATCTCACTGTGAAATCGTGCAAAACCGCATTGATACCGACAGCCGGCAAAAACGAGGTTTTGGCATATGAGTTCGACTGTACTGCGTCAAACGAGAAGGTTTTGGTGTATATCAACTGTGAAACGGGTCTTGAGGAACAAATTTATATTGTTTTGGAAAGCGACGACGGCGTTTTGGTTATGTGATGATAGTTATATTGAATGAATTATAATTCTATAAAAGAGCAATTTCGAAAATTGCACAAAAAAGCTTGAAAAAGGACAATTAAAGTTTTTGCCCCGCTTTTTTCAAAAAGTGGGCGGTTTCCAAAGGCAGAGCCTTTGGTCGCTGACGGAACTAAGCAGAAAAGATCGAAAAATTTCCCTCAGCGAAATCAAAAAACTATAAATTAAAGCAGCGCTTAAAATGATGACTTTCGGTAAAAATTAAAACAGGCAACAGCGAAGCGAATTGCCGATCTGAGAAAGAAAAGTCATAAATTTTTAACGCTTAAAGAAAGAATAAATTGAAAGCTTTGTAACAGCTTTTGCCTTGATCGGCGGATTATTGTAATAAAAAAACCCTTAAAGCGGTTTAAAAAACTCTGCTTTAAGGGGTATGTTCCGATTTTCGGGTTTACTTGCTCTTTTTGTATTTGTAAAGAGCGTTTCTCGCCCAGTTTTCGTTAATTAAAAGAAAGCTTCTGCTTGATTTGCTGCTGTCATAAACATTGGCGATCTCAACGCTTTTGTTGTAGATTTCAATTCTTGTGGTCTGGACTAAGTGTTCGCTGTCGTCGCCCACAAAGAATGTGAATCCGATACTTCCCTCTTCTGCGCTGTACTTTGAGAAATAACCGCCGGTGACTTCCTGACCGGTACGTTTTGCAACAACGTCTTTAAGGGCTATTTTAGCGATTTCGATTGCACGATCGTCAAGTCCCGACTCGAAAATATGGATTTTTTCTTTGAGATCGTTAAAGCTTCCCACAATACGTCTTGTAACATCACCAAGCTCGCTGTACTCTGATTCGAGAGCGTCGTCGGAAACTTTTTCAACGTCGATTTCGGGAATATAATAAACCATAAAACGGTTTTTCATATCGTTATAAAGCGAAGCATATCTTAAAGTGGCTTCATATCCGCAGTTTTCGCAGCGAAAACCGAAAAGGCTGCCCGCAAGAAGTGTTTCGCGAAACTGCGGGTCGGTTGTTGCGTTAACGGTTTTAAATATTTTTACATCGTTGTCATGATTACATTTAGGACATGAAACCTTTTTCATTTCAGTATTAGACATTACCAGTCACTCCCTACAAATATCTTGGATTTATAAACTCAAAACAAAACTATTATTATAACAAACTTTCAATAAATTCAGTCAGACATATTAAGTAAGATCTGGTCGAACTTGAAGAGGTTTATTATAATTTTAGTCATATTATTCGGATTCACTCGGATATTCCGAAAAACCATGCCAATATAGTTTATTATAACATAAAAAGGTTGGTTTTGTCTATAGGGCAGTTCTAAAAACCTAATGTCGTTCAGATGTGCCGCAGATTTATTCAGCAGATTGCACATAAATTTCGCAGGCATACTGACGTATGTAAAGAAATTTTGGGCGATATGACGGATAAAGATGTGGTGCAGATGAGCGGCAGGAGGTTTTTAGAGGTGCCCTATGGTGTTTGTATTTTATTGTTTTGAGCAGAAATGTGAAAATTTATTTGAATTGGCTGAATTGTTTCAGGGCATGAGGGGGCGGTTTTGTAAAAATATATTACATTTTTATAAAAATTCGTGAAAATTTAAAAATAGTTATAAAAAATTAATCTTTTAGATATTGACCTTAGGCGATTTTTTGGTTAATATATTAATAGGGTTTTTATATCATGCCAAAGGAGTCATTCACCTTGACTTAAACATTGGAGGTATTGTTAACACGATTTGGCAAATTTATTAATAAGGAGCAAATTACATGAGCGTTTACAATGAAATTAAGAAAGCACTTTCAACAACTATTGACGTTGTTGTGGACAAAACAACCACTCAGGCGCAGAAAAGCCGTTTGGTTACGGTTATGAAGAATGAGGAAAAGATTGCCAATCAGGCGTATATTGAACTTGGAAAGTATCTTTACCGCAATCTCAGAGAAAATGCGCCGGCTGAGGTGGAGGAGCTTTGCGCAAAGCTTGACGAATCAAAAGAACGTATGAGCAGAGCGCAGCAGATCTATCGTGAAGTTATTCAGCAGGAAATGGTTAACCGTGAGATCAACAAAACCGAAGTCAAGGAAAATTTCCGCAATATCAAGGATCCGCTTGTGAGCAAGGCTAAGGATACTGCCGTTAAGGTCAAGGATACGGCTATTGACACTGCCGAGAAGATGAAAACAGGGGCAAAGGATACCGCTGTGAAAATGAAC
This sequence comes from uncultured Ruminococcus sp., assembly GCA_902773245.1. Lineage (GTDB taxonomy): Bacteria > Bacillota > Clostridia > Oscillospirales > Acutalibacteraceae > RUG592. The sequence goes on along the minus strand of CACYDY010000342.1, from coordinate 1,279 downwards.
GACCTTAAAGAGGCTGCCGTTGAAAAGGCAGAGGATATTAAGAAAAAACATCAAAACAAAGAGCAGCCGATTGTGACTGAGGAGGAAGCCTTTGAAGCCGAAGAAGAAATTGTTGAACACGGCATGCCGGTCGAAGAAAGCGAAGCCGTGTCACAGGTTCTTACTGTCGGAGAAGGACTTAGCGAAAACGTCGAGGTTATTGAGAATGCAATTTTCTCGGATTCATCTCTCGGAGAGGACAGTGTGACTTCTGTTGTTGAGGAAGAAAGAGAGATTTTCAGCTTCACAAAGCCAAATGAAGAGGAGGTATCTTCCGAAGCCGAGGATATGGACGAAAGCTTTGTTCCCGAAAAAAAGGCAGTTGACCAAGAATTTCAGAGAAATGTTCCCGTAGATATTATTTCGGAAAAGGATTTTGAAGAGGACGAACCCGAAGTAAAGCCGGTGGAGAAAAATACACCGTTCACGAAAGCAATGAAGTTAAAAAATATTATAACAAAGAAAAACAGCGAAGAGGATTGATTGGAGGTTTTGGTATGCCTTTTATCGACTGCAAGGTGAATATTGACATCACCAAGGAACAAGAAATAGAGCTTAAAGACGAATTTGGCAAGGCTATCACTTTGATTCCCGGAAAAAGTGAGAATTGGCTTATGGTAAATATAGAGCCAAAATGTTCACTCTATTTCAGAGGTACGAACGAAAAGCCAACCGCCATGATATCGGTTATGATATACGGTAAAGCAAACCCCAATGCTTATGATGCGCTGACGGCTCGTTTTAATACGATTTTGAGCAATGTTCTCAACATCGAAGAGATGTATGTCAGCTACAGCGAAACGGGTAATTTCGGTTATAACGGTAGTAATTTTTAGAGATCAGATGTGAAATACTTATCACAGTAATGGCTTTGAGAGTCGGGTTTGTAATGTCTTTCAGGCTGTTAACCAATCAAACATTTATGACGGGGCTTTCATTTTGAAGTCCCGTTTTTTGCTTTGTAATTACTATCTGCAGCTTAAGAGTGTATGGATTTTTGAATGCGGCGCTAAGTGTGTATTTTTAGCAGGCAGTTTCCGAGCGGAAGCATACTTATTGTTACAAAAAAGATAGGCGGCATTACCTGTGGGCGGACACACGCCCGCTCAGTTATGTTTGCTTTTTGTGCAGTATTGTGTTATAATATTTTTGTATTAAAAAGCTGAAAAATCTGATTGCTTATTTGTTGAAGGAGTGAAACAGGTGGAGAAATTAACAAAAAGTCAGCAAAAGGTGTATG
>CACYDY010000341.1 GCA_902773245.1 uncultured Ruminococcus sp. | reverse complement strand
TGGGGGTATGGGTGACGTCAATAAGTGTTAAATAGAACCAAAGGCTTGGGTCAACAGGAACAAATCCTTAAGTTGTGGACAGTGATTGCTGATAGTAATTGTACAACAGAAAAAAGCATAAAGCAAAACCTTTTTGGCTTCGCTTTATGCTTTTTATACTGTTTCTTTGATATATACTCGAAAGCGTTAAGATTTAGCAATTTTCTTTCTTAGAACGGCAATTCGCTTCGCTGTTGCCTGTTTTGATCTTTCCCGAAAGGTATTATTTCAAGAGTTGCTTTGATTAACAGTTTATTTGATTTCGCTGAGGGTAGTCCATTTTCTACGATAATTTATTCCGTCAGCGACTCCCTAAAGGGATCAGGCTTCGCCGTCACCGGCTCTGCCTTTGAGAACTGCAAATGCAAGGCGGAAATGCCCTTGGGACACTTTTGAAAAAGTTTAATCAAAACTTTAATATGCTAAATCTTTTAGATTTTTAGTATAATTCAATCATCAGAAAACCAAATCATTCTTTATACCGACGATCTTCTTTTCATGCACTGATACAGATAGACCGCTGCGAAGAAAATACAGCCAAACGCTGCTCCGGTCATAAGCGGAATACGGTTTTTCATGCCCGAATCGGGAAGAACATAGTGTGTGATCGGCACAGTGTTTTTAAATATGAAAGTCACTTCCATATCGTCGTAGGTTTCATCGGCATCGACCGTTTCTACCTCGGTTTTCAGCTCGGTGTTTTTGAGTGTGTTTTCCGATTGCTCCATTGCAGCGTGCGCTTTGGAGCTAAGCTTCGTGCTGTAGGACGAAACGTAATCCTCCGCTGCGTATTCTGTAATTTGGTAATTGGCGCCCTTTGGCAGATTGATGAAATTGATCGACTGGCCGTCCTTCAACGTAAATTCTACCGTCAGTTTTCCGTTATCGTCGGAATAGTACGAACTCTCTGTTTTTCCCGACACCGCTTCGTTGGTATACTCTGCGACATATTTTGTGTTATGATCAAGACCGCTCATCTCCATCTAAAAGCCAAAGTCCTGATTTTTGTATACCTCGCTCGGAATTTCGGAATATAGTGCGTCAACAACGTTCGTTATCTTAACATCTCGTGTCACCTTTTTGTTTACAAAGGTGACTACAGCGCTTTCGCCCTCGTCAACCGTTTCTTCCTCGGTGGACAGATCCGTCTTGTCAAGAACGTTTTCTCCCGTTTGGGAAACTATCTTTCCGAGACTGTTTTCATCGGATATTCTGTACGATGCAATATAGTTGGATTGTGACTCTGTCACTGTGTATTTTGTTCCCACAGGAAGATCGTAGAACAAGGTTTCATCGCCATTCGACATGAAGAACTGAATGCTCAGCTGTCCTTCGGAGTCAGCCTTCTGTTTGCCGACCGATGTTTTGATCAATTCGTTGGCGTTCAGATTGGAAAGCAAAATGTTAAATTCAAACACATCGCTGTTTGAAGAAGACGAATTTTCGATCTCTTTTCTGACAACAAGATCTTCACGCGCGTACTTTCTGTTTGTATAGAGAACCGTTATCACTTCGTCTTTGTCGGCTGTTTCCCAAGCCGTTGCCAAAGCTTTGTTCTCGGCGCTATTGCTTTGATCCGTCTTTACGATAGTGCTTCCTCTGTTTTCGACATTCTCCTGAGAATCGGTGATCCGATAAGATGAGGTATATTCTCCTGCCGCTTCTTCGATCTTGTACCGAGTGCCTAACGGAATATCGGCAAATTCTGCTTCGCTGCCGTGAGGAAGCTGCAGATCAACCAACGCGCTTCCGTAGGCATCCGAAGTATAGGAAACCTCTTTATAAGGAACGTCGCTCGATTCTACTTTTATTACATACGACTTACCTGATTCAAGACCTTCAAACATGACCTCGAAATCAAACGGAGCGCTGCTGTCCTGGAAGTTGCCGACAAGCTTTTTTCTGAGCTTGAACGAGGTCGTATCTGCCGGCTCGGGTTCAACATAGTTTTTCACATTCATAAATGCTGCAGTTGACGTCTGATCAGCCGCTATCACACCTGTTTCATTATCAGATAAGTTATAAAATCCGTCTTCTTCGATCTCCTCAACCGAGTACCTGTATCCCGTTGGAATATCATTGAATTCGACCGACTGACCATGTGAGAGAAGCGCAGTACCAACGCCGTTTTGGAAAACAGTGTTTCCGTAGATTCTGAGTCCGCTCAAAGGCTTTCCTTCGGCGTCCTTAAGCGTCACTTTGAATCTGAACAGTTTTTGTTTGTCTTCATTGGTGATAGTAATTGTGGCGTGATCCGGCTCAACGCTTTTGGTAATTTTCAGATCACCGTATGTCGGCGGATCGGTTTTTGACGTATTGGTAATTGTGGCGATACCGTCCACAGCTTTTACCACGTTATCCTCTGTATTGGAAATAACGTAGTCATCAAGTCCCACGGTATCCTCCCAAGCGTAGAATACTAATCTCGGGTCAAGTCCTTTGAAGGTGTATGTCCACTCGTTCTCACCGGCATTTTTGTCAATTTCACAGATATCTTCACCCTGATCGTTCTGATCGAGCGAACTATAAGTTATCCACTCTTTATCGGGTTCGTCCTCTTCCTCGTTATCGTCAACCATGAGATTGCTCATCACGACATTCGGGAAATTAGCAGTAAAAGCAACAGCAGGCAGACCGAAACCATTGGCTATTCTCGCTGTAGAACGATTAATTGAAACAGTGGCAACGTCAGAACTGGAAACATTGCCTTTGTTCAACTGATCATAAGCAAACAAATCATAATCACTTGTGTTAAAGTTTGAAATTCTTGCTCCGCCCAGTGCCGCCATACCGTAAGAGCCTATTTTCTGACGGAATCCGTTTGTCCAATAGGTTGGGTCGGTTCCATTGTAATCATACAGAATTTGAACAATGGGATTTTGGGAATTGACCAAGTGATTAATTGTAACGGACTCTCCGTTGGAAAGTTCAAAAAGCAACATATCCCCGTTGCTCTCTACAGGCTGTCTATTCATATCCTGAGCCGGAACACTTCCCGCACCGGAAAAGCTCACAAGAAAATACATCTTTGTATCCCGAACCGACTGTCGCTTTGAAACGATCGTGTTTGTAAG
>CACYDY010000340.1 GCA_902773245.1 uncultured Ruminococcus sp. | reverse complement strand
GGAGTCTGCGCCTGCGTCGGCAATTCTCTTTGCATAGTCAACAAAATATTTTGTGTCGAAAACGGGACCCGTTGTGTAGGAAATAGCTATCTGAGCATGCGCGCCCTCTTTTTTTGCTGCCTTTACTGCGGTTTTAAGGTTGTTAATATCATTAAGAGCGTCAAAAATTCGGATAATATCAATACCGTTTGCGACACTCTTCTGAACAAAGTATTCAAGAACATCATCGGCATAATGACGATAGCCGAGCATATTCTGTCCTCTGAAAAGCATTTGAAGCTTTGTGTTGGGACAATTTTTTCTCAAGGTTCTGAGTCTTTCCCACGGATCCTCGTTAAGGAAACGAAGGCATGAGTCAAACGTAGCACCGCCCCAGCATTCGAGCGAGTGGAAGCCTATTTTGTCGAGCTTGGGCAAAATGGGAAGCATTTCATCAATTGTCATTCTTGTAGCAATAAGCGACTGGTGGGCATCTCTCAGAATCGTTTCGGTAATAAGTATTTTTTTCTTTTTGGACATTTTTTGCATCCCTTTCAAGGTAATTTTAAATTATTCCAAAGTGAGAAGAACCGCACCGGATTCCTTGTTCTCGCCCTTTGTGCAGAGAACGGAAGCGACCTTGCCGTTTTGAGGAGCCTGGATCTCGTTCTCCATCTTCATTGCTTCAAATACAACCAAAACATCGCCCTTTTTAACGGTCTGACCTACAGACACATTCACACTTACGATAGTACCGGGCATCGGGATCTCAATCTTAACCGAACCTGCCGCAGCAGCCGGAGCGGGAGCGGCAGCCTTTGGAGCAGGAGCGGCTTTCACAGCGGGTGCAGGAGCGGCAGCTGCGGGAGCGGCGGATACTCCGCCTGCAGCGTCCTCAACCTGAACATCATATACTACACCGTTTACGGTAATTTTTAGATTTCTCATAATATATATACATCCTTTCAAGGTCTTTTATCACAATCAAATCGTGCTGTGCTTCTTTGGAAGAGTAGTTTCTCTCTTGCCGGAAAGCATATCGAGCGAAGCGGACAGAAGCTCTCTCAATTCGTCGTCTGTCACAACATTATCAATATATCCCTGCTCGGCGGCTCTCATAGCCGAGCATTCGTTTGCTTTGAACTCCTCCACGGCTTTCTTTCTGCCCTCAGCGTCGGTTTTCAGACGTTCGGGAGCCATAACAATGATGCCTGCCTCGGGATTAAGCGGAGATACGCTTGCATTTTCAAGAGCATATGTAACATCAGTGGAAGCGCCTGTTCCGGCAACCGCCATATAGAATGCGCCGAAAGCCTCTCCGGTAACAACCGTGATCTTGGCGGTAGTTGCTTCGGCATACGCAGCCGTAAGCTTAGCGGCAGATTTAATGCATTTAAATCCCTTGGAATCCGCAAGAGTAATAACAGGAATGGAATAGGCATCGCAGAATCTCACAATTTTTGCGCACTTCTCACCTGCATGACGGTCAATAACTCCGCCGTTTGTTTCAACAATGCCGACCGTATCGCCCTGAAGCTTTGCAAATCCTACCTTTGCTCCGTCCGCAAAACCCTCAAAAAGCTCAACGAAGCTTCCGCCGTCGACAAATTTCGATATCAAACCGCTCTCGGGCATTGCAGGGATTTCTTCCGAAGCGTATGGATCGGACAAATTATTCTGCGGAAGCATTACAACAAGGTTCTTTGCAGCTTCGATCGCAGCAAATTCATCTTTGGCAGTAATTGCCGCAACGCCGTACTTTTTGTTTTCCGCAGCGTCGCCGCCCTTTCCGTCCGTGTTGATAGTAAACTTTCCTTTTTCGCTCATTATCACAAAATCAGCGCAGGAGGCAAGGAGCGCAGCCGTTCCGAGGCACGGTCCAAGCACGACCGAAATCTGGGGAACAATACCCGCAAGCTTTCCGCTGTAATTCAGCACCTCGCCGTAAGCGGTCATCATCTCGACGCCCTCATTTACTCTTGCTCCGTTTGAGTCGTAAAGACCGACAACGGGAGTTCCTGTTTTAAGCGCAAGATTATAAAGTTTTTTCAGCTTTGCCGCATGAGCTTTTGACATCGCACCGGCACAAATATCGCTGTTCTGTGCAAAAGCATAGACTGCACAGCCGTTCACCTCACCGAAACCCACGGCAACCTCTGCGCTGTCGTTGCCCGACAAAGCGAACGGTGCGAGCGGTGAAAACGTACCCTCGTCAAAAAGAGAGTTCAGCCGCTTGTAAGCGACGGTATTTTCCAGCTCTGCTTTTACTTTTTCAATACTCATTTCTATTCCAACCTTTCTCTGACCGCTATTATGCCGCAATACCACTCAGATTTTATATATTTTTTATTGAATAATATTTTATGGCATCGGTCCATGTTGTCACACTCAATTAGACTTATTGTAATTATAAAACAAAATCGGAATATTGTAAAGGTGGATTTGAGAATTTTATACAAAAAAGAAATAATTTTT
>CACYDY010000339.1 GCA_902773245.1 uncultured Ruminococcus sp. | reverse complement strand
TGGCGGGCTTCGCCCGCCACCTATCGGGGCTTACGCCCCGAACCCTGCATACATTCACTCTACTCTTAAGTTGTGGACAGTGATTGATAAACTGCTAAAAACCAACCAAACCCGACTGCGTTTTGATCTCGCAATCGGGCAGTTTTATTTTATTATTATTGTTTAATATCACATTCGAAGCTTTGCGTTACTCATCGCCGCATACAACCGACAAAGTGCAGTTGTCGGGATCAAGTATCTCGTCGAGTCTGTTTTCGATATCTTCGATTGTTGCGTTTGCGATCGCTTCAACATATTCAAAAAGCTCTCTGCCGTTGAACTCCATTTCTACGAGAACATTCGCAATTGTTTCGTTGCTGTTGAAGCCCGAAACAGTGTTTCCGTAAACCGAACGCTTTGCAAGCTCAAAATCTTCCTTGTCAATGCCGTTCTCTTTAAGCTCTCTTATTGCATCTTTGATGATCTGAGCTGCCTTTTTGGGGTTTCTTGATTCACCGCCGAAAAGAACGGAAGCGTATCCCGGTCCCTCCATATATTCAAAGCTGAACGTTTCGTTTATCAAGCCCTCGTCCATGAGCTTGCTGTGAAGCGTTCCCGACGACGAAGCGAGTACCGACAACAGAATATCCGTTGCGGCAAGCTGACGGCTCGTTGCGGGCTTCTCACCGATATTCTCCTTAAAGCCGAGATAGAACAGCGGTATCGTAACAGGGAATTTCTGCTCGATGTACTCCTGAGCCACCTCATACGGCTCGTCGGGGAAAAAGTTCTCGATTTTCTGCTTTTTGTTAGGCTTAAGCATTCTGTCGGCAATCTCCAAAACCTGTTCAACATTTGTATTTCCGGCAATGCACAGCGCCATATTGTTGAGATTGTAAAAGCTGTTGTAGCATTCGTAAAGCTTCTCTGCGGTGATCTCCGCTATAGATTCCACCGTTCCGGCAATGTCGATCTTAACGGGGTGATTGTGATACATTCCCACAAGGCAGTTAAACATAACTCTCCAGTTCGGCGAGTCGTCATACATCTTGATCTCCTGACCGATGATCCCCTGCTCTTTGGCAACAGTTTCAGCCGTAAAATACGGCGACTGCACAAAATCAAGAAGAATTTCAAGCGACTGCTCAAAATTGTTGGTGCATGAAAACAGATAGCAGGTCTTTTCAAAAGATGTGTAAGCATTTGCGCTTGCTCCCGTCTTTGCATAACGGGCGAATGCGTCGCCGTCCTCGCTTTCAAACAGCTTGTGTTCAAGATAGTGAGCAATACCGTCGGGAACGGTTATCACATCGCCGTCGTCAACCCTGAACTTGGTATTGACCGAACCATACTTCGTTCCGATAATTGCATAGGTCGATCTGTAGCCCTCTTTTGGGTAAACATAGATCCTGAGTCCCGAAGAGTGATCGATTACATAATATTTATCATTAAGGATATTGCTTTCAACAGTTTTAATATTCATCATTCACTCTCCCCCTCTGCGTCTTGACTTGTCAGTACGTAAACCGTGTCAAGAGTAAGCTTGTTTGCGGCTGCGACAACCTGCTCTTTTGTAACGGCTTCGATAATTTCAGCCTGCTGCTGCGGCGTGATCTGCTTTCCGATAAGAACCTGCGCAAGATACCACGCCTGAGTTCCACCCGACGAATCGACGCTTGTCAAATAGCTGTTTTTCAGACTAAGCTTGGTGCTTGTCATTTCCTCGTCGGTGATATTGCCCTTTTTCATTTCCTCCACCTCGCTGAGGATAGCTTCCTTTGCCTTTTCGATATTCTCCTTCTGAACGCCGCTCTCAATGTAGAGAATACCCTTGTTTGCGTCATAGGCGCTGCTGCAGTAGTAGCAAAGACTGAGCTTTTCACGAACGTTGTTAAACAGCTTCGAGTGAGCCGTACCGCCCAGAATTGCCGACGCAAGCTTCATGCTGTAAACCTCATCGTCGGGGTGGGCGCAGTCTGTTCTGAAACCGATGATCAGCTTTGACTGAGCAACAGCGAGCTTGTCCGTTTTCTCCTTAACGCTGTCGGCTTTCGGGATTATCAGAGTGTCGCCGTCTATCGGAGTTCTCTCGACAGACGAGAATTTCTCCTTAAACAATTCGCACACAGAGTCGCTGTCGCTGCTTCCAAGGCACATTATTTCGACCTTGGCTGTTTTAATTATTTCACAATAAGCATTATATGCGTCCTGTGAAGAAAGTGAAAGAACCTGTTCTTTGGTTCCGTATTTATTAATGCCGTACTTTTCGTTTGCGCACATGACCTCAAAAAAACGCTTTAAGGAATACGCTCTCTTGCTGTTGAACTGAGCGTCGATAGCGTCCAGAAGCTGACGCTGCTCCTGTTTGAAGTTCTCTTCGGAGAAAGCGCCGTGTGTCACATCGGGATCAAAGATCGCGCTGCAAAGAAGCTTTGCCATTTCGCTGTTGACGGATTCGCCGTCAAGGCTGTATCTGTCGTCAAGGCACACTCCGTACAGCGTCAGCGCCTGAAAATCTCCCATTTTTCCGTTAACTCCAACGATCGAAGTACCGTAAAGCCAATCGAGCTTTCGGTTGAACTCACGAAATGTGGGGTACTCTCTGCACGAACGTGTCAGAATATTCGGCACGATCGCATTGGCAGAAACCTTATCCTTATCCATATCAACAAGGAAAGTGACCGCAATTCTGCTTGTTTTGAATCTTTCGTCATAAATCGTATTAAAATGCACACCGTCAGCGATCTGCACTCTCTTTAAATTTTCCAGAATTAACACTCCTTTTGTAATATTTTGAAACGTTATAGACATGCCGCTGTCACAGCAGCACACAGTTATACAAGTTTAACACAACCGAAAAAATAAATATTTGTCAATAATCATATTCATAGTCATAATCATAATAATTATCATCATCATTATAGTATAAATCGTTATTATTGTCAACGTTTTCGCCTATGTAAGTTTGATCCGAATAACTATCGTCACTATTGATAACCTCGCTGCTTTCATCGGAAACACCGCTTGAAGCGCCGCCGTTTTTGTCCGAAACAACACGTGACGTTCCGTCGGGATAAGACTCCATCATCGAAAAATACAACTCTCTGTACACTTCCATAGACTCTGTGACTCTCGAAAGATAGTTTGACGTTTCCTCAAATGGAACGCTTTCGGGCGTAACGTTTCCGTCAGGTATCGTGCCGTCGGCGATCCACGAATCAACGTTTCCGTAACCGGCATTATAAGCGCAGACAGCCAAGGTTGTGTCACCGCCGTATCTGTCCAGAAGATAGCTGATAAAATACGTACCGTACTCGATATTTATTTTCGGATCATAAAGTTTGTCGCTTTTCATGAGCTTGTCGGGTTCGAAGTCCGCGCGATAGTTTTGCAGCCACTCAAATGTTTCGGGCATTATCTGCATCAAGCCGATTGCGCCTGCATTTGAAACGACATTCGGGTCAAAGCTGCTCTCCGTTCGCATAATTCCGTAAACCAAACACACGTCAACGTTAAACTCCTCGGCGTATTTTTCAACATAGCTTTCATACTTTATCGGATACAAGCTCTTGGTAAAATTCTCGTTAACTTCCTTGTGCAAAAGCAGCGAAACAACAAACATCACCACAGGAATCAGAACGGAAACCCCCAGCAGCGACGTTACTATCAAAAAAGGCAAATTCTTCTTTTTATCACCGTCTTTAGGTTTTCGTCTGCGTTTCTTTTGAGTTTTTTCTTTAGCCATAACACATCTCCCTGAGAATATTCATCTGAATATACCGCAAATTCTATTGATATCTGATTTGATATCATCAAGTCCCTTTGAGCCGTCGATGACGAAATCGGATTTTTGAATATAAAACTCGTCGGATTGCTGAACGCTCATTCTTTTTTCGAGCTGTTCTCTTGACAGCCCGTCACGAACGATGAGTCTTTGCATTCTCAATTCCTTTGGCGCAACAACGCTGACAACACAGTCGCACATGATCTCGGCATTACTCTCAAAAAGCACGGGAGCGTCAAAAATGATCTTGTTTCGTCCCTCATCTATATTCTCACGGCAAATTTTCATCACCTGCAAAAATATCCACGGGTGAGTGATCTCATTGAGAAGCTGCGCATTCTGCTTTGACGAGAAAGCTTTTTTCGCAAGCCGCTGTCTGTTGAGAGTAAGATCGGGGTTAAGAATATCTCTTCCGAAAACTGCGCAAGCCTGTTTAAGGCAAATGCTGCCCGGTTCAAAAGCCTTTCTTGCGACCTCGTCCGCATTAATAATAATATAACCGTTTTCCCTGAAGAAATTCGACACAGTACTTTTCCCTGCGCCTGTGGGGCCGGTAAGACCGATAATTGTAAATTTACGCAAGCTCGATCACCTCAAATCCTGCCGCTCTGATAAGTCGGTTGTAAACCGCCATGGCAGCGCCGTTTGTGTCGGGGCATCTGCCGTAAATCAGTTTGAGATCGGTTTCGTCGATTTTCCTCAGCGAGTCAAAAAGCCTGTTAGCCTGCTGAACATAGTCGTTCCTGCTGCCGAAAGGAAAAGCGGCAACCTCAAGTCCCGGGACGTCCTCGTCATAGCACAAAGCCCCGACATCGCTGCTTTTGCGGCTGTTTACATAATCAATATATTTATCAAGGGTTGATTTTATTAACACTAAATTTGCTTTTGGGGCATAGTGTTTATATTTCATTCCGGGGCTTTCGGCCTTTTGCCCCTCCTGCATTTTATTGAGAACAGCGTCAGCCACAGCAACCTCGCCGATAACGCCGATCAGCTGTTCGAGAGTAATTCCGCCCGGACGAAGAAGCACAGGCTGTTCCTTTGCAACGGTAACAACGGTAGACTCGACCCCCACTTCGCAGCAGCCGCCGTCTATGATGTACGGTATTTTTCCGTTCATATCATGCAAAACGTGCAAAGCGGCAGTCGGACTTGGACGCCCCGACGTATTTGCCGACGGAGCGGCAAGCGGACATTCGGCAGCCGTAATAACCGCCTGTGTCACAATATGCGACGGAAACCTTATCGCAACCGTGTCAAGCCCTGCGCTGACCTCATCGGGCACACCCTCTCCCTTTGGCACAATAACAGTCAGCGGTCCCGGCCAGAATTTTTCCGCAAGCCTGAGAGCTTTTTCGGGTATTTTTCTTGCGAGTTTAAATTTTTCGATTTGTTCGAAGTCAGAGATATGAACTATCAGCGGATTATCCATAGGTCTGCCTTTTGCTTCAAAAACAGCTTTCACAGCGCTGCCGTTCAAAGCATTTGCCGCCAGTCCGTAAACCGTTTCGGTCGGAAGTGCGGCGATATTACCGTTTCGCAGTGCTTCTCCGACAAGCTTTATATTATCTTTTGTCGGCAGCAAGACTTTTGTTTCCATAAAACCCACCTTTTAAATTTTCACTTTTATTTCTCAGACCGGCAATTCGCAAGCTCTTGCCTGTTTTAGTTTTAAACGAAAGCTATTATTTTTATAGTGATTTGATTTACCGCTTTACAGATCGTTTATTTAGTTTCGCTGAGGGAAATTTATCGATCTTTTCCGACTTGTTCCGTCAGCGACTCCCTAAAGGGATTAGGCTTTGCCGTCACCGGCTCTGCCTTTGGAAACCGCAAACTTTTGAAAAAGTTTGA
>CACYDY010000338.1 GCA_902773245.1 uncultured Ruminococcus sp. | reverse complement strand
GGTACGAGGGCAGCAGCTACAGATTTTATGCTTTTTCTTCACTGAGTCTTTTCAAAAACAGAAAGAAAAAGTCCGAACCAAAACCGGCTGAATAAGTTATTATAAATATTATAAAAGGAGAGAATAATTATGAAAAATCGTTTACTTGAATTGTTACAGGATAACTGCAAGTTCACTGACAAAGAGCTTGCGGCAATGTTGAATACTACCGAAGAAGCGGTAAGAGCACAGATAGATGAATTTGAAAAAGAAGGCGTTATCTGCGGATACAAGGCTCTCATCAATTGGGAGAAGGTTCCCGGCTCCGAGGTCAGAGCGCTGATCGAGCTGAAGGTTGCTCCGAAGCGTGACAAAGGATTTGACGAGATCGCCGAGAGAGTAATGGCATTTGACGAAGTTGAAGGTGTTTACCTTATGGCAGGCAACTATGACTTGGCTGTTTTTGTCAAAGGCGACACAATTCAGGAGATCGCAATGTTCGTTGCAAAAAGATTGTCGCCGCTTGATTCTGTACTTTCGGCCAGCACACACTTTATTCTTACAAAGTATAAATCAAATATGGTTGATATGCAGAATTTAAGTTCTGACAAGGACGAAAGGGAATGTATGGTATAATGGATTACAATCGATTTTTGAATGATAGTATAAAAAACACAAAACCGTCGGGTATCAGAAAGTTTTTCGATATCGCAAACGAAATGGAAAACGTTATCTCGCTTAGTATCGGCGAGCCTGATTTTCAAACCCCCTGGCACATCAGACAGCAGGGCATAAAATCTCTTGAAAAAGGAAAAACCTGGTATACCCCGAATCGTGGTCTGAGCGCTTTGAGAGATGAGATCTGCAAGTATTTTGAAAGACGATTCAACGTATCTTATCACCCCGAAACTGACGTTTTGGTAACGGTGGGCGGATCGGAAGCTATTGACGCTTCACTGCGCTGTATGGTAGGATTCGGCGACGAGGTTCTGATACCTCAGCCGTCATTTGTTTGCTATGAGCCGCTTACGGTTATGGCAGGGGCAACGCCTGTTATTATCGAAACAAAAGCCGAAAACGATTTCAGACTTACTCCCGAGGAGCTTGAGGAGAAGATCACCGATAAAACCAAGCTTTTGATACTCCCCTATCCAAACAACCCAACCGGCGCTTCGATGAGAAAAGAGGACTATGAAGCTATCGCTCCTATCATTGAAAAATATGATCTTATGGTGCTTTCCGACGAGATCTACGCCGAGCTTTCCTATGGTGACAAGCCTGTTTCGTTTGCTTCTGTTAACGGAATGAAAGAGAGAACTGTCATCGTCAGCGGTTTTTCAAAAGCGTATGCAATGACTGGCTGGCGTCTTGGCTACGCTTTAGGTCCCGAACCGATAATAGCGCAAATCACAAAGCTTCACCAGTACGCTATTATGAGCGCTCCCACAACCGCTCAGTACGCAGCTATCGAAGCCTTGCAAAACGGTGATTTCGACATAGAAGAAATGCGTCAGCAGTATGATATGAGAAGACGTTTGATCGTCAACGCTTTCAACGAGATGGGACTTACCTGTTTCGAGCCCAAAGGAGCATTTTATGTATTTCCGTGCATCAAGTCAACCGGGCTGAGTTCAGAGGAATTTGCATCACAGCTTTTGATGTCAAAACACGTTGCCGTAGTTCCGGGAAATGCTTTCGGCGACAGCGGAGAAGGATTTGTCAGAGTATCTTATTCTTATTCCGTTGCTCACATCAAAGAAGCCCTAAAGCGAATCAAAGGTTTTCTTGACGAAAGAAAATAATTTATCCTTACATAAAGCTAAAAGGAACGCCGACTGAGCGTTCCTTTTTAGTTTATATTATTTTTATGTATAATTATTATGTATAATTATAATAGATATTATGACACTATCAACATCAGAAACAAAGAGAAGCTCATTAAAGTTTTGCTCCACTTTTTCAAAACAGTCAGATTCCAAAGGCAAAGCCTGATTTTTATAGTGAGTCATCGGTCACAGCCACAGAAATACCCCTGAACTCAAACTTCTGCCTTGCCAAAAACATCGTTCTGCAAAACGCTGCTGTCCCCGTGTTTAATACATCACATCAAACATAAAACTCTTCCATGGTATCCAAGCAAAGACAAGCCAGCTTTCCTCCGTCAGATACGGAACAATTTATACAAATATTATTATGCGACTTATAAATTCTGTCCTCCCCGCAAAGCTCTTTTGTAGGAACGTGACCCGAAACAATAAAAATAGAATCATCGTCAAAATACTGTTTTTCATAGTCAACTCGTGTAAACGCAAGATCATGAACAGAGTAATACTTAAGCTTTTTGCCATTTTTTTCAAAATCGCCAAGTCCGCTGTGAACAAGAATATAAGTTTTTCCGTCTATTTCCGCCACTTCAAAATTGGAAAAATCACAAAGATAATCTAAGATATCCTGTTTTTCTTCGTCGGTCAGCTTAATAAATTCTTCCAAGGTTTTTGTGCCGCCGATTTTCTGCCACTGAGCAATGGATTTCATAGTTTCGGCACTCAGCTTGTCAAGTTTTCCCTGCAGAATATCGTCCATAAGCAAAGTGAGAACGTCAATTGCAATTCTGTCATGGTTTCCGATAACAGGATAAACATTTGGTCTGTCTGCCATTTCGTTCAACAACTCCATAGGTTCGTCGCCGTAATCTACAACATTTCCCAAAATATAGAGTGTATCCTCATCTTGTAATTTTATTTTATCCAACATTTCCAAAAACTTATCATACTCACCGTGTATATCAGACATCACATAATACATATAAATCACCCTTTTTAGTTACAACACCCTGTTTATAATACCATTAACAACAAACAAAGCCACCGATAACAAAATTTATCAAGAACCTCGTCTGCAAACTTAAACAATATCAATAGAGAAGTTTTGTTCAATTTTTAAACCGGTTCATATATATAGTATAGTACATGGGTGCAAATAAGTCAAACGAAATGTGAAATATTTATAAAAAATTTATTTTTTGAGTAATTTTTTGGAGTATAATTATACGTAATAACATTTTTGTCCAACAATCCAACCTATAAACAATAAAGGAGTACGATATGCAAACTATAGATAACGCACTGCTGAAATTACAAAAATCGAAATTTCGGGCTAAGTTCAAGCTTTCTCAAAAAGATATCGACTACATCGACGCCAAAGGAATGGATACGATCCGCCGTCATGCGGAAGATTTTGTGACAGATCGGCTTGCCCCCGCTTTCATTGCGAACGATGGGAAACAAACACCAATGAAAGGACACCCCGTCTTCATAGCTCAGCACGCTTGCGCCTGCTGCTGTCGGGGGTGTCTTAACAAATGGTATCGGGTATCGGAAAATGTTGAACTAACCGATATTCAAAAACAAAAAATAGTTAATCTTCTCATGGCTTGGATACAAAAGCAATATGACAGCTTCAAATCATATTAGTATACTCGTAAGCGTTAAGATTTAGCGCTTTTCTTTCTCAGAACGGCAATTCCTTTCGCTGTTGCCTGTTTTGATTTTTTCCGAAAGGCATCATTTAGAGTTG
>CACYDY010000337.1 GCA_902773245.1 uncultured Ruminococcus sp. | reverse complement strand
GTTGGGGGTATGGGTGACGTCAATAAATGTTAAATAAAACCAACATCTTGGGTCGACAGGAATAAATCCTTAAGTTGTAGATAGTGCTTATACAATTATCAATAATTACGTCAATTCTCGGAACAGCCGTCTTGCGCCATTGCTTTTAATACCGAAAAAATATCTGAGTCAATACAAACGGACTGTTCTGCAATAGCTTCCGGCGCAGCAGCTTCTCCGTAATTAATACAAGCATACACAGCGTCGGGATTCTGCATAGTCATTCTCCAAAATGGGTATTTAATAATTGCAGGAGTATTGCCGCCTACGCCCAATTCCAAGAAAAGAACCTTCGTATCTTTGTTCTTTTCAATAAATCTGCTGCAGCGTCTTGCCGCATTATGCCAGCCCTCGTCTTCAACAAAAGTATCGTCTGCACGAAGATTCATCGCCATCGGCTTGCCGCATACGGGACAATACGGCACAAGCTCCGACGGAACCTTCATATCCTTTTGTTTTTCAAACATCTGCCTTACTGTTTCTTCGTTATCATAAGTTTTATTGTGACAGGGTTCGCTGCACTGCCACAAGCCGTAGTCGCCCTGAGTGTAAAACAATCTGTTCTTGTCAAATCCGGCTATCTGAAACCGGTGGTCTACGTTTGTGGTAATAACAAAATAATTCTTGTCTTTTACAAGATCAAAAAGCATTTTGTATGTGCCGTTGTCTTCATTCATGTAACGATTTATATAAATGTATCTCGACCAATAAGCCCATGTTTCCTCCAATGTGTCGAAAGGATAAAATCCGCCTGAGTACATATCGCGAAAACCGTATTTTTCCGCAAAGTCGCCAAAATACTTTTTAAATCTTTCGCCCGAATATGTAAACCCGGCAGCTGTTGAAAGTCCGGCGCCTGCGCCGATCACAATTGCGTCTGCTTTGTCAATTTCGTTTTTAAGCCGTTTAATGTCTGCCGAGCAGTTCTCTGTATATTTCATAATCTTCCTCCTTAAACACATTAAAAATCACATCGATATCATGAAGCGTTCGAAATTCTTTTACGGTACGAACGGCAATTTCAGCCGCTTCCTTTTGAGGAAAACCAAAAACGCCCGTAGAAATGCAGCAAAAGGCAATACTGTCTGCGCCGCTCTTCACAGCCGTTTCAAGACAGCTTTTGTAGCTGCTTTCAAGAAGTCTGCAATGCTCGTCGTTTAACTTTCCGCAAACGATCGGTCCGACTGTGTGTATTACAAAATCACAGGGCAGATTATACGCAGGCGTTATTTTTGCTCTGCCTGTCGGCTCTTCATGCCCCTGCTTTTGCATGATCTCACTGCATTTGTAACGAAGTCTTACTCCTGCGAAGGTATGTATGCAATTATCAATACAGCTGTGGCACGGCTGCCAGCAGCCTGTCATTCCCGAATTGGCGGCATTTACGATAGCCGAGCATTTCAGTCTTGTAATGTCGCCCTTCCAAAGATATATTCCCTTTTCAACGGGCGTCAAATCATGAAAATCCACGATTCCTTTTTCCGAACTCACCTCGGTCAGATATTCGTCCTCGGCAGCCAAAAAGTCTTTGTCCGCTTCGATTGCCGGGCGAATATTTACAAGACTTCTGTATAATCCAAACATATCGGATTCATTATTTGGTATAACGATATTCCCGACATCGCTTCTTTCCGAAAGCAAATACTTTATAAGATAGTTAAGCTTATCCTTTGCCATATTATCACCTATCCACACAGAGAGCGTGCAGCTGTTTTATCCGCACACTCCGACTTTATGGCATCTCTAAAAACCCCTGCCGCTCGTCTGCGCCACATCTGAACGACATTCGGTTTTTAGAACTGCCATTTATTCTTCCGATTCCGAGATCAAATTCCTTGTGTCTGCAATGATTTGAGAAAGTGTTGTTTTTTTAAGCTCCTGCTCCATGGCTTTCTGCGCGGCTGCGATTCTGTTATCCATAACCATGTGAATATTTTTTCCAACCGGGCACTGCGCATTTGGGTTTTCATGAAAATGGAAGAGTCCGTCATCATCTACGCAGTTTGTGGCTTTGTAAATATCGTATAATGTAACCTCATTCAAAGGCTTTGCAAGGTGCGCTCCACCGCTGCCTTGACGGGTACTCACGATTCCTGCGGCTTTAAGCTGCGCAAGAACATTGCGGATTATCACTGCATTAACTCCGGTGCTTCCCGACAGGAAATCGCTTGTCACACGCATATCCCTGCCAAAAATATCAATACACGCCAATATATGAACCGCCACTGTAAATTTACTCGTTATCTGCATGGAACATTCATCTCTTTCTTACACTCTTACAACACTGATACGCTGCCGAATGTGGCTGCCTTTTTCGATCTCGTCAACCATTGCGATCGCATAATCCGCATAGCTGATAATACTTTCGCCCTTGCTGTTAAGCGTAAGCTCCTCACCGGCGAGAATATACTTTCCCGTGCGCTCACCGTCTGCCTGATAATCACCGGCAGGGCTTATGAATGTCCATTTTACATCGTTTCTTTCTCTAAGCTCGGCAAGAGCTTTTCCCTGCGCAGCCGCAAGCGGCTTGAAAGCATCGGGAAAATCGGGCGTATCCATAACCTGAACCGTATGTTCCGGATCAACATAAAGACTGCCTGCGCCTCCTACAACAAGAAGTCTGGTATCTGTGCCGGACAATATGTCGCAAAGGTGGCTGAGCGAGGTGGAATGAAGAGGGAGAGTTTCGGGAGTCCATGCGCCGAAAGCGTCAACAACAGCGTCGAAGCCGGAAAGATCTTCTGCGGTAAGATCAAAAATATCCTTGCCGATCACCTTTTTTGCCTCGGACTTATTTTCACCTCTGACAACTGCCGTAACGTCAAAGCCTCTGTCAAGAGCCTCTTTTACTACCAGCGAACCTGTTTTTCCGTTTGCGCAAACTACTGCTATTTTCATAATAAAATCCTCCTTGATTTTTATAGTAAACGACATTTGAAATTGCCTAAATTATTAGCGATGCGAAGCTTATTAAAGTTTCGCAGGGGCCTTTTCAAAGGCTTGCAGTTTCCAAAGGCAGAGCCTTTGGTCGCTGACGGTACAAAGCAGAAAAGATCGACAAATTCCCCTCAGCGAAATCAAAAAACCATAAATCAAAGCAACACTAAAATGATGCCTTTCGGTAAAAATCAAAACAGGCAGCAGCGAAGCGAATTGCCGGTCTGAGAAAGAAAATGCTAAATTATTACGATTTCGAGTATAATTTTGTTCTTACCAAAGTTGTAATTGTTTTTGTTTCAACTTCTGTGCTTATTATAATACATCACTGTCAACTTGTCAACACTAAAATTACAACTTTGTAGAAATGCATAAATTAACAATCGTTGTTTTGTTGAAAAAATCAAAGTAAAATATATCAAACTATTTTCCGTAAAAACAAAATAAAGAAATTTCGCAGTGCTATACTTATAGATAAATATACCTTTATGACAACCAAAACTAACAAAAATATTGCGCCGCCTGCAAAACAGACCGAAACAAGTAAAATTCCGTATTTATCAAAAAATCAAATCATAAAAAATTTTTCATTTTTACTGAGGAATTTTTCTTTCAAAAACGACTAATTATTAGAAATCACTTTTCTAAG
>CACYDY010000336.1 GCA_902773245.1 uncultured Ruminococcus sp. | reverse complement strand
CTAACTGTCAGGATTGGGAGCGCTTTTTATGATAGATGCAAACAGTAAGACAAACAGCTTTTTAGAGGCGATCGAGAAGTATGCCGAGGAACAAAGAAACGAAATGAAAGCCGAAATAGAGGCTTTTCGTGAGGAACAGCTCACCCGTGCAAACGAAGAGGGCACAGCTGCGGCGTTCGCTCTTATCCAAAGGAAAAAGGCGAAGTATAAAACGGCTTTGGCTAAAGAGAATTCTCTAAAAGAAACAGCTGTTAAGCGTGAGCTTTTTGAAAAACGCAACAGAATGGTTGAAACCGTTTTTGAAGAAGCGGAAAAAAAGCTTAAAGAATTTACAAAAAGTAAAAATTACGAAGCCTACATTGAAAATTCTGCTAAGCTGATCAGTGAATACATTGGCGGAAAAAAGGCAGTTGTTTATATTTCGGAAAAAGACAAAAGGCTGCTGCCTTCAATAAAGAAGTATTTCAATGACTGCGAAACTGTGGTTGACGATTCGATAAAACTCGGCGGGATCCGCTGCTTTTGTGAGGAACTGAGCATCATGGCGGACGAAACCCTCGACAGCAAGTTTGAGATCCGCAAGATGGATTTTGTGGAGCACTCGGGCTTTACTATTGAATGATCAGCACCACATCGAGATATTCCCAGGGAGATGAAACGATTGGAAAATAAAGATGTAATTTTTGGCATAAACGGTCCTGTCGTTACTGTGAAAAACAGCAGAACATTTTCAATGATGGAAATGGTTTATGTTGGCGATCAAAGGCTTGTCGGCGAGGTTATCAAAATCACCGACAAGGCAACAACCATTCAGGTTTACGAGGAAACCACAGGATTGAAGCCGGGTGACATTGTTGTCGGCACGGGCGCGCCGATGAATGTCCTTTTGGGACCCGGAATTATGGATAATATATTTGACGGTATCGAAAGACCGCTCAAGGAGATCGAAAAGATGACCGGCGGCGCATTCATTTCGAGAGGCGCTGCCGTTTCTGCGCTCGATACGGAGAAAAAATGGGACGTACATATTATCGTAAAGGTCGGCGACAAGCTCAAGGGCGGCGATATTTATGCAACGATTCCCGAAACGGATATCATTGAACACCGTGTTATGGTTTCACCTCTTCTTAGCGGCGAGGTGGTAAAAATTGCCAAGGACGGAAAATATTCGCTTAACGATACGGTAGCGGTCATCAAGGACGAAAACGGAAAAGAAACAGATCTGACTCTTTGTCAGAAATGGCCGATCAGAACGCCCCGACCCGTTAACAAAAAAATGCCGGCGGATATTCCTCTTATCACCGGTCAGCGAGTTATCGACACACTGCTTCCGATCTCAAAAGGCGGAACGGCAGCGGTTCCGGGCGGATTCGGCGCCGGAAAAACCATGACCCAGCACCAGCTTGCAAAATGGTGCGACGCTGATATTATCGTTTACGTCGGCTGCGGAGAGCGTGGAAACGAAATGAGTCAGGTTCTTCAGGAGTTCGGCGAGCTTGTCGACCCTAAATCGGGCAGACCTATGACCGACAGAACGGTTCTCATTGCAAACACGTCAAATATGCCCGTTGCCGCAAGAGAAGCGTCCATTTACACCGGTATCACGCTTGCAGAGTATTATCGTGACATGGGATACCACTGCGCGATCATGGCGGATTCAACGTCACGTTGGGCGGAGGCTTTGAGAGAAATTTCGGGTCGTCTTGAGGAAATGCCTGCGGAGGAGGGTTTCCCGGCTTATTTGCCTTCAAGATTGTCCGAGTTCTATGAGCGTGCGGCAAGAGTCGAAACACTCAACGGAAAAGAGGGTTCTGTCACCGTTATCGGTGCGGTTTCTCCGCAGGGAGCGGATTTCTCCGAGCCGGTAACTCAAAACACAAAGAGATTTACACGCTGCTTCTGGGCGCTTGACAAGTCGCTTGCATATGCCCGTCATTATCCGGCGATCAACTGGATGACCAGCTACAGCGAGTATTTCACCGATCTTGACCCGTGGTTCGAACAAAATCAGGGCAGAGATTTTATTGAATACAGAAACAAGATCAATGCGATCCTGCAGGAAGAAAATAAGCTTATGGAGATCGTTAAGCTGATCGGCGCAGATGTTCTCCCGGACGATCAAAAGCTTATCATCGAAACTGCGCGTGTTATCAGAGTAGGATTTTTGCAGCAGAATGCTTTCCACAAGGACGACACATACGTTCCGCTCGAAAAGCAGAAGCTTATGATGAAAACTATACTTCACCTTCATGAGGTGGCAGGAGAGCTTATTTCACGAAATATTCCGATTTCAAGAATAACCTCGCTCGGACTTTTTGACAAACTCACAAAGATGAAATACGATGTTCCCAACAACAAGCTTGAGCTTTTCAAAAATTACGAAACAGAAAT
>CACYDY010000335.1 GCA_902773245.1 uncultured Ruminococcus sp. | reverse complement strand
AGTCACTGTTTTAAATTTATTTTCTTATATAAATAACAAGAGAGGCTATGTATGAGCAATTATAAAAACAATAAAATCCCCACAGGGCGATCAACCAATTTAACCTCGGCAAGAACCTCCGATGACTTCGATAAGGATTATTACTCCATAAAGAGCGGATATTATTACATTATGGAAGTCGCCCGCAAGGTAACTCCGGAAAATAAAGCAAAATTTGCCCTTGATGAAAGACGTATAATTTGCGGAAGCGAAAGAATTGTTTCGGTTCACAGGCTGTATGTAAGTAAAGTTATTTACGCAAACAAAAGATACGAGCTTCACTGTATCGGGACAGACCGCTGTGGGCAAAGAGTTGACGGAACGTACTTTTTTTATCAGACCCCGATATTCTCTGACAACAGAGATAATTTTATTCTTTCAATAACTCCCGATGACAGATCACTCGGAAAAAAGCGATGATCCGAATATCAAATAACATGAATAAGGAGATTTTGTTCTGCTATGGCAAATGTACAATTGGACAGCGTAACTTTAAACAGAATTGCCGGTATTTTCGATTTGGAGCATGAAACGGACAGGTTGACCGGAAAAAAATTCAATGCATTTGATCTTGCCGGGGTTGAATACGATGAGGTGAGGATCTGTCGTGTTTTAAGTAATCTTCTCGATCCAAAAGGTTCTCACTGTCAGGGAGGATTTTTTCTTGAAAAATTTTGCAGGAAGGTGTTGAACCTTGATCCCAAACAACTGCCTGAGAAGGAGTTAAAGAGAGCAAAGGTTATCAGAGAGTATTCCATTCATAAAACTAAACGCAGAATAGACCTTGTGATCATCACGTCCGATCATTTTATTCCTATCGAGGTTAAAGTTAAAAATCCTCCGAAAGATGAGGACAGGCAATGCTTTGATTACTACATAGAAGCTTGTAAGCAAATGAACAATAGTCCCGTTGTGTTCTATTTGACGCCCAACGGAACATCTCCGTCGGCGGAAAGCTTGGCGGAATTATCAAATGATCCTCAAAATATCACGGACAAATACGGTAAAGGCAAAATTCGCTGTATTTCATTCAGAGATGATATTTCAGAGTTTTTATCGGAATGCATCGCTGACAGTAAGATCTATTCCGTTCCCCCTGTCCGTGAGGTTCTTGCGCAGCTTCTTGGTACTGTCGGAAAAATATCCGGGTGTATTGATTCAAGTGAGCTGATTGAAAAAATTAAAGAAATTATTCCGGAGGAGATTAAAGTCAAAGATCTGCGAAAAGATTTGATAAATCGTTATCTTAGTATAACGATGGAAAGATTTCTGCAAAATGAGGATATTCAAAAAAACGATACGGCAATAAAGAAAGAAAAGCACAACCGTGAATACCGTCTTTCAGACGACATCGGGAAAACCTCAAACGGCGAAAGCATTTCTATCTCGATCAACATTGACGTGTATGAGAACAACGCATATTGGGGCATGACCCTCGGAACGTGCAAAGGAAAACCATACGATGACGATCTGATGAAAAATGATCCTGAGGTGCAGAGAATTATTAACCGGAAGATCGAAGAGGATTACGGAAGAGAATACACATGGGTATTCAAGCAAGAACGAGAGGACATCTTTAAACCCGAAACCGTTGACTTCTACAGACTTCTTGTCCCAAGCGAGCTTGACAAGCTGATTGACGAAGTCGTTTTCGATTTGGACAGAATATTCAAAAAATATCGCAGCATTAACGATGCAGACTAAAGGAGAATTGTATGAACGTATTCATCTATTCACGAGAGGAAGCAGAGGGGCTTATCGCTCAAAATAATTTTCCGAAACATACGGCAGTCATAAGCTTCTATGACGATGTGTTAAAGCGTATCGACGAGGATTATAAACCCGTAGATTATTCAAAAACAGGTTGTAAGGTGATCTATGCCGAGGTAAGTGATGTCAGCATTTCCTGCTTGGAGGAGGAAGGTCTTACTTATGACGACTTTTTCCCTACCGTAAAAAAGGTTGCTGTTTTTATTTATAAAGCATACAAAAACGGAATGGATATACTTTGTCAGTGTGAACACGGACAGGGCAGAAGTGCTGCTTGTGCGGCGGCAATCAGAGAGCATTTTTTCAACGACGGAATTAAGATATTTACAGATTACAAATACAGTCCCAATCTAATGGTATATCATAAGGTTTTTAATGCGTTGGAAAATGTCGGGAAGTACAATAAGAGTATGTTCTACTATCACGCAAAAGACAATTTTATAAAATCTCGCTTAGGTAAATACTGCAGCTTTGATGAACGTTTCGGGACGTTCGACTTTGGCAGCAGAATATCCTGCATTAAAGCAAAAGAAGAAATTGAAGCTTTTTTAAGAAAAGAAACCTTGCTGTGTGAATCAGTCACAGATGCCATAAACAAATTCAAAAAGGGAACTCCCTATCCGTTTATCTCTCTGTATGTTACAAATACCGAAACATACTATGACAGCTCATACGGCATTTCCCCTACACGACTTATAAGTGAGTATAAATACGGCTGTGAAAAGATCTATACCGTTATTTGGCTTTACGACGGTAAAATCACTGCCGAAAGAAGGCATGGCGGCGATATACAGAAAAAGGAATTATATTTTGGACGCCCCTTTGACCGATTTGACATTAAGGAATACAATGTACTCGGTACTATGTTCTGGGACGAGAATAAAAAAGAGCTTCTTATTTCACCGCTTGTGATTACTGACATTGTTCTCAGCATTGGTACTAATTTCAGCGGAAAAAACAGAAAGCTGTTATAATCTTGTTGTTAGTTAACTTTTTAAAATGTAAATATAAATCTTTTAAGGGGCGAACCAATATCAGTAGGTTCGCCCCTTAAAACTCAAGTGTATTATGCCCCCGCTTCGGTGAGTGGAGCTTTAAAAGCACAACGGATTAATATAGTTTTATCTTATTATCTGTTGTCAATTTTTTCAGGATACATATCATGATGTGACAGTCTTTCCCATGCCATATTTTCCCATTTTGTTCCGGGAATACCATAATTGCAGTACGGATCTATTGAAATACCTCCGCGAGGGAGAAATTTGCCCCATACTTCAATATATTTAGGATTCATAAGCTTTATCAGATCTTTCATTATAATATTCACACAGTCCTCATGGAAATCTCCGTGGTTACGAAAGCTGAACAAATACAGCTTTAACGATTTACTCTCAACCATTTTTTCGGCAGGTATATATGAAATATAAATTGTCGCAAAATCAGGCTGACCTGTGATCGGACACAAGCTTGTAAATTCGGGACAATTGAATTTTACAAAATAATCATTTTCAGGGTGCTTGTTTGGGAATGTTTCCAACACCTCAGGTGAATAATCAGACGAATAGCTGACATTTTTATTTCCCAAAAGGGTTATTTCACCTTTTTCAAACTGTCTGTCACTCATTTTTACTACTCCTTCCATAAGCTTTTTACAAAGCCGGGTCACTGATACCGTTTGCCTTAAATGCGGCTTCCCTGTCACGGCAGGTTCCGCAAACTCCGCAGGGCTTGTCCCCTCCCTCATAGCAGCTCCATGTCAGATGATACGGAACATTAAGCTGCAATCCTAATTTTACCACCTGAGCCTTGTTCAAGCCGACAAAAGGAGCTTCTACTTTAAGCTGTTTTCCGCTGCCAATGTACACTGCGCGGCTGATTGCGTCATTAAACTCATCACTGCAGTCGGGATATGCATTACCGGCAGCATCGTCGCTGTGTGCGCCGTAAAAGATCACTTCGCACCCGGTTGAGAGAGCTACGCTTGCGGCAGACGAAATAAAAAGCCCGTTGCGAAAAGGAACATACGTGGAAACAGGCTTTCCGTCTGTTTTTTCAAGCTGTTTTGAATAGCTTTCTTTTGGTATATCCAATTGGGAATTTTTGAGAAGGGAGCAGTTTGAATCGGCAAAAATCAAGGAAAGATCAAGCTTTTTCAATTCCACTCCGTAATATTCGCAAATTTTTGCGGCAGCCTCTGTTTCTTTATTGTGTTTTTGTCCGTAGTAAACAGACAAAGCAATCACGTTTTCACAGCCGTACCTCTCCACAGCCAAACCAAGGCAGGTTGCAGAATCAACACCGCCGCTGAAAAGTACCAATGCTTTCATAACGATCCCCCTTGATCTTAGGCAGCACCTCACAAAGACCGCCTTACGGTTTTGTGAGGTACTCCCCTGAATTTTTCAAATTATATTACTCAGCATTACTCAACAAGAGAACTGAGCTTATCATTAGTTTTGAAAACACCACATAGAGTGGTTGTCACTGTTCGTGCGGAAGCATTGCGTATTCCCCGGGCAGTCATACAGCTGTGGGAGCCTACAATGCGAACAGCTATGTCTTCTGTTCCCGCTGCTTCGGAAATTATTTCGGCAATGTCATTCCCAAGTTTCTCCTGAAGCTGAAGTCTTTTTGACGCCATATCGCATATTCTTGCGATCTTGCTCAGGCCAAGCACCTTTCCTTTGGGAATATACGCAACATTGACCGTCATATCATACATTAGCGCCATATGATGTTCACAATAGCTAAACACAGTGATATCCTTCATAACTATCGCATTATCACTTCCGGCGGTATCTTCGATATCAAAGGTTTTTCCGAACATTTCGGCTATCTCGTGATTAGTGTACTTTATTCCTTCAAATACCTCTTCATACATATTTGCAACACGCTTTGGAGTGTCCTTCAGTCCCTCACGTTCGGGATCTTCACCGATTGCTTCAAGAAGTCCTCTGATGTGGTATTCTATTTTCTCTTTATTCATTTCAGACACCTCTTTTTTCGGGATCCCAAATATATTTGTGCAGCTGAAGCTGTATTCTTGCGTTATTGAGTTTATGTTTTATCATAAAATCGACTATTTCGGCAGGATCAATTTGCCCGAAGACAGGACTAAAGTATACGTGACATTTTGATGTTAAAGAATATTCATTAATAATATCCAATGCACGTTCAAGATCAGCCAAGCTGCCGGAAACAAATTTTACGGTATCATTATTATTTAAATAATTAAAATTGTCTGTATTCATCATTTTTTCCATACCGCTTGAGGGCAGCTTATAATCAAGTGTAAACGTCGGGCGGTTTTCCTGCTTTGATAATTCCGATATACTCAAACTTCCGTTTGACTCGATTTCAACATTGTGACCGCTAAGGATAAGCTTTTCGGTAAGTTCATGAAGAGATCTCTGCAAAAGAGGTTCTCCTCCCGTTATTGTAACGTTTTTTACATGAGAATTATTTGCATACTCCGCAAGTTCGTCAGACGTCAGATATTCTACAGGACAATTCTTTTCATTTGCCCATTTTGTATCACAATAAGAACAATCCAGATTACATCCTGAAAAGCGTATGAAAACAGCTGTTTCACCGGCCTTTGTTCCTTCTCCGTTAATGCTGACAAACTTTTCGGCAACCGGATAATCTGTCATACAATTCTCTCCTCCAATGTCTTTTCATACACTGCGCAGTTATCGGGCGTTTCATAAACCGCAACGCTCATCATCGGCAATCCCTCGTCTGCCAAGATGTTAAAAAAATATTCAGCAAAGTTTTCTGCCGTGGGTCTTATCGGAATCGGCACTATTTTGAAGCCTTCGCTTCTCAAAGCTTCTTCGGTTTGGGGTTTCAAGGTATTGCATTCATATATCAACACGTGATCAAACTTGTCAGCAAGAGCTCGTACAGATTTTTTAAATCTGCCAAAGTCTATCAGCATTCCTTGTTCACAGCCGCCAGCCTGAAGCTTTGTGCCTTGTATTTTTGCTTCGATAACCCAATGATGACCGTGAATATTGGCGCATTTTCCGTCATATCCGGACAGAAAATGTGCGCTGTCGAAAGCCGCCGTTGTTTTTAATATATACATTATTATATCACCCTATAAAAACAGTGCAGACTCAAAATCTGCACCGTAAAATATCGTCTTCGCAACTATTATCGGAAGCCCTGGTTTTGTTTTACGACAGGATGGTGCAAACGAACTGTCGGAGATCGTATTCTCAAAGATAATTATATAAAATATGGCGGTTTTTGTCAAGTTAATATTATAATCTGCCGGAAAGGCGCCTATCGGGTATTATGCCCCGAATTCTGCATAAATTCACTGTACTCTTAAGTTGTGGGCAGCGGTAATAAATCTCAAAAATTGTATTAAATAAATGATTCAAAATTCAATTATCGGTTGTTGATATTTTATAAAATCTTGCATACAAAAGATTAAATTTAGACAAATCACGCAAATTATTCAAGATATTGAATCGGCCGTACGACCGCAGGTAATGCCGCCAAATATTTTGTAACGGTTAGTTTGCTTCCGCTCGGCGGCTGCCCACTAAAATTATACACTAAGAATCGGTGACGCTATATGCCGCATTATACCTGAATTTATTGTAATAATTCAGTAAATATGTGCGTTGCTTTTTCACGACTAATACTGAGAAAATGGCTTAAATAGCGGATTTTTCTTATGGTAGTGAATATGGGGATGAGTCCCCCGACCCACTATCCAATTCTGAATTATTAGTGAAATAAAGCCATTTATCATAGTAAATACTAATTCTGCATATGATTCTGAGGGTTTCTTAATTGCCCGAGGCAAGTTTTTTCCCAACATCAAAGCTCATTGACAAAAGCATATCGATATCTCCTTTTATGCTGCTGCCCGAGGTTGTCAGCATATCTCCGGTTATCGCCGCATTGGTGCCTGAAAGAAATGCTTTTTTCCCTGAATCCTTCATTAATGCCCTGCCGGCTGCCAGTCGGATATATATTTCGGGGTTTATAAATCTGAAAATCGCAACTGTTCTCAGAATATCGCTTTCTGTCAGCTTTGGAACACTTTCTAACGGTGTTCCTTTTATCGGAGTCAAAGCGTTTATCGGTATTGAAACAACGTTCAGCTCACTAAGACTTATTGCCATGTCAATTCTGTCATTCCATGTTTCACCCATGCCGATAATTCCGCCCGAACAGACTTCCAAACCTGCACGCTGCGCACGCTTTATATTCTCTATTTTCTCATCGTAAGTGTGAGAAGTACAGATATTCGGAAAATTTCTCTTTGATGTTTCAATATTGCAGTGATATCTTCGAACACCTGCCTCATACAGTTTTTCAAATTGACGATCGGTCAGCAGTCCGTGTGAAGCACACAGCTCAATGTCAGCTTTTTCATTTAATTCATAATATGCTCCCAAAGCCTTGTCAAAATCTTTTCCGTTCAGACTGCGGCCTGCCGTTACAACAGAAAAACGATGCACTCCTTTTTTGGCATTTTCGATTGCTTCATTAATAATTATGTTTTCATCAATGAAGCCGTACTCTTCAACTCCCGTGCAATTATGTGCAGATTGTGCGCAGAACTTGCAGTTTTCACTGCATCTTCCGCTCTTTCCGTTGATTATCGTACATAAATCAACATGACCGCCGCAAAGCTTCTCTCTTATTCTGTCAGAAGCATCACACAGCTTTTCCAAATCATAATCTATGAAAAAACTGCAGTCAAAATTTCTGTCAATGCGTTTGCCTTCTATTATTTCATCTGCAAGCTTTGAAATATCCATATATTTTCCTCCGTAACACAATCATAATTATTTCGCCGATAACGCATTTATTATTATAACACACAGCAAAAAATATGTCAACCATTGCACTCGTTTTCAACGGTTGACATTTGTGCGTATTTTACATAATATCTCCTGTAATTACAACATAATTAACAATTATTAATCCGTGTCCGGAAATTAAGCATTTTTACCTTTCAATCCAAAAAGTTGGTTCTACTATTCGTTATAAGGTCGCACATACCCCCGAATCCCCGCATTAGATATTTATACACTCTAAAATTGCGGATAGAGATATTGAACTATTAATTAATAACATATTTTCCGCTTTGCGCACGTTTTGCAAATCTTGTGGAAAGAAAAACTAAAAACAATGCACCTCTCACACATAATTCTATACACATGGCAAGCCAAACACCTTGTAATCCATAATTCTTCGACAGAACAAATGCAAGCGGTATTCTTACTAACCACATACTAACAAAAGTAAGAATGCTCGGAACCGCTGTATCGCCTGCACCTCTGAAAATGCCGCTTGACACAATTGACGCTCCGTACATAGGCTCGGCAAATGCTTCTATTCTTAATATTTGAACTCCCAAGGTTCGAATGTTAGCGTCTGCCGTTAGAATCGCTATCATTTGAGGGGAAAAAATATACATTGCAAATCCGCTTAATGTCATGACTGCAATACCAAATAATGCGGTTAGCCAACCTAATTGTTTGGTAAGGTCATACCTTTTAGAGCCAATACACTGACCTATTATCGTAGTTGCGGCAGCTCCTATTCCGTAACCCGGCATATAGCACAAGCTTTCGGCTGTAATTGAAAACGAATTGGCTGCTATAGCCGTTGTTCCGAGAGGTGAAACTATTGCGGTAAACGCAATATACGCTCCGCAGGTTATTATTTGTTCGATCCCTACCGGAAGGGCTATTTTGAACGCCGTTATCAAATCTTTTCTATAAAATACGAACTTTTCTTCTTTTCTTATTTTCAGTAAATCGGATTTAACAAGCAGAAAATATAACAGCAAAACGGTCGTTATCAGTTCTGCCAAAGCAGTTCCCAAAGCTGCGCCGAATATCCCAAGACCTGCTCCGTAAATTATGAATTTAAAGGAAAAAAGTTCAACCGATGAGCTTGGGAATATCAAAATATAATTAAAAATTACGTCAAGAAAACACATAACTATTTCAAGTATGCCGGGAATTTTCATATTTCCGCTGCATTGAAGCATTCCGGCAGACACATAGTTGAGCGCTAAAATCGGTAGAGAAAGTGTAAAAATAAGAAAGTACACCGACGCTTTTTTTCTGATGGACTTGTCGCCGCCAAGCATTTCCGGAAGCTGACTGCTCAAAGCAGCTCCCGTTAACAACAGCAGCAAGCTGAATAACAACACACAAATAAGCGCAAGCTTTACAATATTTCGTGCTTTCCTGTGCTGTTTGGCACCGGTAAGCTTTGCTATCTGGACTGTAAATCCTGTTCCGGCAGCCATACAAAGTCCGCCAAAAAGCCATGTGGTTGATGAAACCAAGCCTACTGCCGCCGAGTTTTCCTCTCCGAGACGTCCCACCATAGACGCATCTATGTATTGCATCAGAATGCTTGAGATCTGAGCCAGAATTGTCGGAATACTTAAAGTGACTATCAGCTCGATTTCCTGAAAAAAGCTCAGCTTTTCGCCGCCGCACATCATTTCAAGCAAGTTTTTGTCTTTTTTGTTTTTCATTCGGTTTCCTCAGTCACAACATCACATTCGCAGATCACGGTTGTTTTAGCGGGGTCTATTTTATCCCTTTGCATTATCAGTTTATCAATTTTCCGTGCTTTGATTACTCCGCTTTTCGGGTTAAGGACACTGTCAATTTTGTTGTTGACCTGTACATTCACCGTAGAATACTCAAACGCCAAAGTTGTGTTGATCAGCTTACAGTTTTTCATCACGAGATTATCAATATAACACAAGCCCTGCAAGCTTTCTATGACACAGTTTATTAACGTAAGATTTGATGCATTCCAACCAAGGTATTCGCCCGAGATAAAGCTGTCATAAACTGTAACATTATGACTGTTCCAGAATGCGTCTTTAGACAGAAGCTTTGAATTCCTTATTGTCATATTTCTGACACCGTCAAAGCTGTAGTTTCCTATGAGATCCAAGTTATTGATCTCGATATTCTCACTGCCCATCATAAAATAATCGCCTTTGGCAACAGCCCTGTTGACTGTTATGTTTTTGCAGTTCCAGAGTGTTTCCCCGGCATTGGGAAATGTGACATCTTTCAATTGAATATTATCGCACCGCCTAAAACATTTTGGCGCTTCTATGATAGTATTTTCAATTGTCAAACTTTTTGTATACCAAATTCCTGCGCGTGCCATTTCAAATAAGGTGCAGTCGTGAACAGAAATATTTTTACTATACCACAAAGGATATTTCCATCTGAAAAGGGAATTGTAAATTTCTATATTACTGCACTCTTTTAAAGGCGACTCTCCGTCATCAAAAACAGTGTCGTAAATTTTCAAGTCCGATGATCCAAATAAAACTCTTTCCCCTGTTAAATAATCCTGATAAATCTCTTTCATAACTAATCTCCATAAATTTCTTTTATTAAATTCCGCTGCTGTCAGAGATTATTTGTTTGATCTCATCTTCAGCCTGCTTAACTTCAAGGTAAAAAGCTTTTGACGGAACTCTGAGCGCTCCGCTTCCTAAAATTATTAATTGTTCCAACCCATCAGAGGTTACGAC
This sequence comes from uncultured Ruminococcus sp., assembly GCA_902773245.1. GTDB lineage: Bacteria > Bacillota > Clostridia > Oscillospirales > Acutalibacteraceae > RUG592. The sequence goes on along the minus strand of CACYDY010000335.1, from coordinate 2,484 downwards.
TCTGACCCTGTTGTTTTTTGCAAGTTTATGAGTTACCTTTTCTATGTACATATCAGCTGTTTCAGCTTCTTTTGTATAAACAACATTAATATTGCCGACCGTTTCAATCTCACGATTATTACCTTTAACCTTGTATGCGTCAAAAACAAGAATCAATCTGCATTTCTTGTATCCTTGATAGTTGCATAAAATATTGATCAGCATATTTCTGGCTGCATCTATGCTGTCTTTTGCAGCAGCCTTCAGGTTGTCCCAAGAAAATATCACATTATAACCGTCTACCAACAAGTATTCTTCACCGCTGTAATTAATTTGTTGTTTTCTTTTATAATGATCTTTATCTTCGGTTTTTGCTTCGAAATGCCTTTTTGAGTTCTCGGTGCGTTTTGTGATTTTTCCGTAGGTCTGCTCAAAAATCTGCATGAGTTCTTTGTCCAATGCAAAAACATCATTCTGAGATTTGCAGCGTGAAAACAAGTTTTGAACATCGCCGCCCGTTTCATAACTTTTACGAACCAAAACTGCCGGCATATGCATATATGATTCAACTTCGCTCCACTTGACAGTATGCCCCGCACCATGCGAACAAAATACAGAATCGCACGGGTTGTCCGTGTCGCTGTCAGGGTCGTATCCGATTTTATTGATAATCTCATCGGCATTGCAGCAAGGCTCATAACCCTTTAAATTACAAACAAGACGTCCCTTTCCGTGAGTGTACTGTATTACATCTTTCGTGTAATCACTCATTTGCGACACAGGAGCAGAGCCTTTAATGACCGTAAAATCTCCTTCTGTTTCGGGCGGGTCAAAGCTTCCGGACATACGCTGAATATCTGTCATTGCCCTTCCGACATTCTCGTTTGGAATCTCAAGCATGAACTCATAAAAAGGTTCCAAAAGCACACAATCCGCTGAGCGTAAGCCTTGGCGAACCGCTCGGTACGTTGCTTGTCTGAAATCACCGCCTTCGGTATGCTTGGGATGTGCTCTGCCGGAAACAAGCTCAATTTCGATGTCCGTAATGGGCGAACCTGTCAAAACTCCTATATGAGTTTTTTCTGCAAGATGAGTCATAATCAGCCGCTGCCAGTTTTTATCAAGTATATCCTCCTTACATTTCGAGGTGATCACAATACCGCTGTCACGTTTTCCGGGCTTCAAAATAAGATGCACCTCCGCATAGTGACGAAGCGGTTCAAAATGACCGATCCCCTCAACGGTGTGGGATATTGTTTCTTTATAGATGATCGCTCCCTTTCCGAAAGCAACTTCAATGCCAAATCTGTCCAAAAAGATTTGCTGCAGTATTTCCAGTTGAATATCACCCATTAGCTGAACCTGTATTTCTTTCAGACGTTCGTTCCAGATCACATTCAGCGTTGGGTCTTCTTCTTCAAGGATCTTAAATTTTTCAAGCAAGGTATGAACATCTGTCCCCTTTGGCGGCTGAGCTTTATATGTAAGAACAGGCGACAAAACAGGCATACTTGAGTTTTTCTCAAATCCAAGTCCGTCGCCGCTTTTTGCAAAGGATATTCCCGTAACCGCACAAACAGTACCTGCCGAAGCTGATTCTGTCTGAACAAATTTTTCTCCCGAATATATTCTTATCTGATTAACTTTTTCACCGGCGATGTTTCTGTCGCTTTTTAGTATTTCCTTTACATTCAGTGTTCCGCCTGTTATTTTAAGAAAGGTTAATCTGCTGCCCCGGGGATCTTCGGAAATTTTAAACACTCTTGCCCCAAAGTCCTTTCCGTATTCGGGCATTAAAGTATAATCGCTTAAACATTTCAGAAAACTTTCTGCCCCGTCAAGCTTCAAAGCTGAGCCAAACATACACGGAAACAGTTTTCTTTCTTTGATTGCAGAAATTATATCTGACTTTTTTATAGATAAATTATTTTCATACTCATCGAAAAGCTTATCATCACAAAGTGCGATATTTTCGTAAAACTCAAGAGTGCTGTCGTTTTCAAAATCAACACACCCATCGCTCAGCTTATTTTTCAACTGAGTAATAATTTGGTCTTTATCTGCACCGCTGAGATCCATTTTATTAACAAATATAAAACATGGAATATTATACTTTTTCAATAGCTTCCATAAAGTATAGGTGTGACTTTGAACACCCTCAGAGCCGCTTATTACCAATATTGCATAATCAAGGACACGAAGTGTTCTTTCGGTTTCTGCTGAAAAATCTATATGTCCGGGGGTATCAATAAGGGTAAACTCCGTGTTGTCGTATTTTAAAACTGCTTGCTTTGAAAAAACAGTAATACCTCTTTCACGTTCAATTGAAAACGTATCTAAAAAGGAGTTTTTATGATCGACTCGTCCGAGTTTTCCTAAATTTCCCGAACAATACATCAAAGCTTCGGTCAGAGTTGTTTTTCCCGAGTCCACATGAGCAAGAATACCTGCCGATATTTTCTTTATCATTCTCGCACCACCAATCAAATTATTCGACAATATTTT
>CACYDY010000334.1 GCA_902773245.1 uncultured Ruminococcus sp. | reverse complement strand
GGAAAGGGGGCTAAAGGGTGGCGGGCTTCGCCCGCCGCCTATCGGGGCTTACGCCCCGAACCCTGCATACATTCACTCTACTCTTAAGTTGTGGACAGTGCTTTGACAATGACAATACTATGGTTTTTGAAATTATGAATTGGAGTTTAATGCTGCCCACCGGTCATATATGTTAATACAAATAAATGTTAAAATAACTGAAATTATCTCAAATATAAATATAAATTAACTAATAATATACAAACATTCAGCAAATCCGAATCAGAAAAAAATATCAATTGAATTTAATTTTATTATATGGTAAAATAATGCTTGGAGTTTTATTTGAATAATGATTGTTTTTGAATATCCATAAATAAACAAATATTCCAAGTCGGAGGAATGAGATGTCTAAGTTTACTTTAATAAAGAAGTGCGGTGCTGCAAGAAGGGGAAGCTTCGAAACCGTTCACGGAACAGTTCAAACACCTGCTTTTATGAACGTTGCTACGTGTGGAGCGATCAAAGGAGCTGTTTCGACGCTTGATTTGAAAGAGGTCAAATGTCAGGTTCAGCTATGCAATACATATCATCTGCATTTAAGACCGGGAGATGAAAATGTGAAGGCTCTTGGTGGAATCCATAAATTCACCCGATGGGTCGGTCCTATTCTTACGGACAGCGGTGGATTTCAAGTTTTTTCTCTCGCCAAACTGAGAAATATCAAAGAAGAAGGAGTAACATTTGCTTCACATATCGACGGGCACAAGATATTTATGGGACCCGAGGAAAGTATGCGTATCCAGTCGAATCTCGGATCAACGATAGCCATGGCATTTGACGAATGCATAGAAAACCCCGCCGAATACAAGTATACAAAAGATAGCTGCGAACGAACTTATCGCTGGCTTGTCAGATGTAAAAATGAGATCGGCCGATTGAACTTGCTTGAAGATACGGTCAACAAAGACCAGCTTTTGTTTGGAATAAATCAGGGCAGCACTTATAAAGATCTCAGGATCGAGCATATGAAAAAGATATCTGACCTTGATCTGCCCGGATATGCCATAGGCGGTCTTGCCGTTGGTGAATCAACCGGGGATATGTATGAAATTATCGAAACGGTTGAACCATTTATGCCTGCAGAGAAGCCACGCTATCTTATGGGTGTAGGCACTCCTGCAAATATCTTGGAGAGCGTCAGAAGAGGTATTGACATTTTCGACTGCGTTATGCCGTCACGAAATGCACGTCATGCTCATGTGTTCACTTGGGAAGGCTGCCGAAATATGCTCAACTCAAAATATGCTTTGGACGATGATCCGATCGACACAAAATGTGATTGTCCGGTTTGCAGAAATTTTTCAAGAGCATATATCAGACATCTGTTTAAAAGCGGCGAAATGCTCGCAATGCGGCTTGCGGTTTTGCATAACCTATATTTTTACAATAATCTTACGCAGCGTATCCGCGAATCACTTGACAGCGACTATTTTGACGAGTTTTACAATGAAAATATAGAGAATCTCGGCAGAAGAATTTAAAAAACACATTGCATTATTTGTAAAATAATGTTATAATACCCTAAGAAAAGAAATGAGAAAGGATGTTGTAAAATGGATCAAGGTACAGGCTCAATGATTCAGCTTATAATTATGCCCATTGTTATTGTGATAGCGTTCTATTTTATTTTGATCAGACCTCAGTCACAAAAACAAAAAGAAGAAGAAAATATGAGAAAAAATCTCGAAATAGGTGATGAGATCACGACTATCGGGGGTATTGTAGGCAGAGTTGTAAGCATAAACGAGGATACCGAGTCTATGGTCGTTGAAACCGGTGCGGACAGAACCAAGATTCGTATGAAAATATGGGCTTTGTCATCGGTTAACAATGATAAGGGCGGCGAAAAAAAGGAAAAGAAAGACAAAAAAGATAAGAAAGATGACAAGAAAAACTAATTCGTTTTTTTGATAAATTAATAGTTTTGTTTTTAAGATTCTTCCGACACCTGTACGGAAGAATCTCTTTTTGTATTTTGAAAAAGAAGATAACCGCAAACACAATTAGGTCTTCGGCTGTCTTTTTACTCATGATCATAGTATTCGTCAAGAAAAAAGTGTGTTTTTCCGTGTGTTTTGTATCTCGGAAATGTATCAAGACATACCGAATGAATACTGTTGAAAATACTTTTTTCGATATTTGGATTATCACGTTTGAGCTGCTTTATCAGAGCCTTTATTTCCTGTCTTTTGCTGTTTCCGATTCCGTCTTCACTCATGGCGCAGGCTTCTGTAAAACGGCAGGCACATTGCAGAAACTCAAGCCCGTTGTAGTTCTTCCACGCTATGATAGCGTCTTCATGAATACAATACAGAGGGCGGATAAGTTCCATTCCCTCGAAGTTGGTGCTGTGCAGCTTTGGCATCATTCCTTGAAGCTGAGAACCATAAAACATTGCCATAACAGTAGTTTCGATAACATCGGAAAAATGATGTCCCAATGCTATTTTATTGCAGCCAAGTTCTTTTGCTTTGCTGTAAAGATGTCCTCTTCTCATTCTTGCGCAAAGATAACATGGATAACGGTCTGCATTGTTGGCAATTTCGAAAATATCACTTTCAAAAATAGTCACGGGAATTTCCAACAGCTTTGCGTTGCTTTCGATCTTGAGTCTGTTATTCTCGGTATATCCGGGATCCATAACCAGATAGATCAACTCAAACGGAATCGGACTGTAACGCTGAAGTATCTGCATAAGCTTTGCCATAAGCATTGAGTCTTTTCCTCCCGAAATGCAGATGGCTATTTTGTCGCCGCTTTCAATCAGTTTGTAACGTTTTACCGCAGAAATAAAAGGATTCCATATTTCCTTTCGGAATTTCTTTTTAATGCTGCGTTCGACTTTTTCGTAATATTCTAATTCTTTTTTCATTTATTCTGCAAGCTCCTTATAGCAAAAATGGAAGATTTTAATATCCTAAAGTGTATTATTTTTATTTCAAAACTAACTCACAAAACTCAGCCCCGTTTTGTGACCTAATAACAGCTTTATAATTGTTTTGATTTTATAAAAAACTAAAATTATGATATTCAACAGTAACAATGACATTATATCATTAATCTATTAAAAATACAATCAAAAATTTAACGAACCGTGACGAGCATCCCTAAAGTGAGGATAAGACCATGCTTCCTCGCCGCTCCAAGGCGACACGATAAAATATATTCACAGATTGTTTACTCGTTCAAAAGCCGTGAAAATTAGTATTTCTCCTATTGACAAACGAAAAAAAAGGAGTATAATATTAATTGAACAATTGATCAACTAATGCATATAATTTAAAGGGGGTAAAGTTTATGGAAAAACAACTTGTTTGCGACTGCGAAGTTATTCATGAAGAATTGGTTAATGATACTGCAAAAAAAATGCTGAAGAAGAATATGTACATTGAGTTAGCCTCTTTATTTAAGCTCTTTGGCGATGGCACACGACTTCAAATTCTTCATGCGCTTGAACAGAACGAACTGTGTGTTTGCGACATAGCGGCATTGCTTGGCTTGACAAAATCAGCCGTTTCACATCAATTGAAAGCCTTGAGAATGGCTAATCTTGTGAAATTCAGACGAGAAGCCCAGACAGTTTACTATTCACTTGCCGATGCTCATGTAAAAACTATTATTGACATAGGTCTTGAACATCTTATTGAAGCCAATGAGATCTGATTTTTACCAACTTAGTTGAATAATTGAACAACTACTATTAAAAGGCTGTGATATTATGACAAAAACATACACACTCTTAGGTCTTGATTGTCCCAATTGCAGTAATGAAATCGAACGTGAACTATCTCAGATCAAAGGGATCATGACTGCAAATATAAACCTCATCAAGCAGCAGCTGACCATAGAGCATAGCGAAAACTATGACGGAACACTTCTTGAAGATGTTGCGAGAATCGTACATCGACATGAACCCGATGTTATTGTTGAGGAGTTACCCGAACAAGAATTAAACGAAAGCTCGATTCATGAAAGATTTAATAAAAGCTGTGAAACCGGTGTTTGCGTAAAAGCTGAAGCAAACTATCCTAAAACACAGCACCGTCAAAATCATCATGTAAAAAGCGGCCTGCATCAGCCTCCGATGGATAATTTTTTTAGCATTGACAACTCGAAGGAAAAGATATTCTTTTTGGACGGACTTGATTGTGCGCATTGCTCTGCAGAAATTGAAAAAGAATCTGCAAAGCTTGACGGTGTGATGGGTGCTTCCGTTAATCTTATGAAACAGCTGCTTACGATCCAATATGCCGAAAACTATCAGGGAGATATTAACTCCGACATAGAAAAAATTGTTCACAAGTTTGAACCCTCGGTCGAAGTATCCGAAAAATCGGAACATACCAATATATCGAGTGAACCTGCCGTAAGAAAAAAATCGTTAAAAACAATTCTTCGTTCGGACAAAGCAACAATAATAAGACTCATTGTCGGCGGCATCATTTATGCAGCTGCATTTGCATTGTCGCTTTTCGGATTTTCCAATAAGAACCTGCTTGTTCCTTTGTTTGTAATTTGTTATGTAATACTCGGGGCCGACGTTGTTTATAAAGCGGTAAAGAACATTTTAAGCGGCCATATTTTTGACGAAAATTTCTTGATGACAGTTTCAACAATAGGTGCATTTGTGATAGGTGAATTTCCCGAAGCGTCTGCCGTTATGCTGTTTTATCAGATCGGTGAGTTTTTCCAAGGCATGGCGGTCAAACGTTCTCGCAAGTCTGTAGCCGATTTGATGGATATCAGACCCGACAGCGCAAACGTTAAGCGATCCGGCAAGATAATGACCGTAGATCCCAAAAGTGTTGCCGTGGGAGAAACCGTTGTGACCAAGGCAGGGGAGAAGATCCCTCTTGACGGTGTTGTGACAAGCGGCGAGGCAATGATAGATACAACTGCTTTGACAGGCGAATCGGTGCCCCGAAGAGCAGTTCGGGGCGACACGGTGCTTTCAGGCTGCATTAATGAAAACGGTATTCTTGAGATCAGGGTTACAAAAAAATTCGAGCAGTCAACGGCGTCGAAGATAATTGACCTGGTTGAAAATGCTGCGGGCAGAAAATCGCCAACGGAAAATTTTATCACAAAGTTTTCAAGATATTACACACCGATAGTAGTTGGCATGGCGGCGCTGCTTGCGGTCGTTCCACCGCTTTTATTTGGCGGTGAGTTTTCGGAATGGATCCACAGATGTTTCGTATTTTTGGTAATATCCTGCCCTTGCGCATTGGTCATTTCGATACCGCTGACATTCTTCGGGGGGATAGGCGCCGCATCAAGAAAGGGTATTCTTGTAAAAGGCAGCAATTATCTTGAGGCTCTTGATTCTCTTGATACCGTTGTTTTTGATAAAACGGGCACGTTGACAAAAGGCGTGTTCAAGGTTATCGAAATTAACACTTTCAACGAATACAAGAAAAGTGAGGTTTTGCAATACGCGGCTGCGGCGGAGTCAATGTCCAATCACCCGATCGGCAGATCTATAGTCAGTGAGTACGCTAAAAAAATTGACAGCAGTATTGTTAAGAATTACAATGAGATATCGGGTCAGGGCATAAGCGCCGAAGTTTCCGGTCATAAAGTTTTGATAGGAAACGAAAAAATGATGTTGAATAATAAAATAAGCTATACTCAATGCAGTAAAGCCGGAACAGTCGTATATATAAGTTTAGACAACAAATTTGCGGGCAGTATAGTAATATCCGATGAGATAAAGAAAGACAGCAGGCAAACGATAGACGATCTGAAAAAAATGGGTATTGCCAGAACAGTCATGCTTACGGGTGACAACAAAGCAGCGGCACAGGCTGCAGCCGAAGAATTAAATGTAAGCGAATGCTTTTATGAGCTTCTCCCGACTCAAAAGGTAGAAAAGCTTGAAGAAATTGATTCCGAAAAACACGCTGATAAAAAGCTTGCATTCGTCGGTGACGGAATCAACGACGCACCTGTACTTGCACGTGCTGACATCGGCATTGCAATGGGCGCATTAGGTTCTGATGCCGCAATAGAAGCAGCCGATATAGTTCTTATGACAGACGAACCCTCCAAAATAATCGATGCGATAAAAGTTGCCCGATTTACAAAAAGAATAGTGATCCGGAACATTGTTCTTGTAATAGCCGTAAAAGTACTTTTTCTGATATTGGGAGCATTCGGTATTGCGGGAATGTGGGAAGCCGTTTTTGGCGATGTAGGCATAATGATAATTGCAGTAATTAATTCAATGAGAATAATAAGAATGCGTTAGTAAAAATAACCGATAGTTATGAACAATGACTATCGGTTATTATATTGAAATGTCAGATAAATGATCATAGGCAGATAAAAATGAAAATTTCATTGAAATAATACAAATTCCTTCTTGTAATATAGAGTGTTTTGTGATATTAGTGGAGTGTAAGCGTTTATATACCGTCTTGGCGGTTTTGAAACATAACAGAGGAGAGTTATTATGGGACTTTTTGAAAAGAAATTTTGTGACATCTGTGGTCAAAAAATCGGATTATTAGGAAACAACAAGGTTGTCGACGGAAACGTTTGTGACAAATGCAGAGGACAGCTTTCGCCGTTCTTTAAGAGTATGAGTAAGAGCAATCTCCAACAGGTCAGAGAACAGCTTTCTTACAGAGAGAATAACAGACAGCAGCTGAATCAATTCAAACCGGATCAGGTTCTCGGATACAGCACAAAGGTTTACGTTGATCATGCACATAATTGCTTTGTTGTCAGCAAGAAGAGTGATTATCGTGCGGAAAATGCAGACATTATCAACCTTTCCAGTGTTCTCGGAGTGACATCTGAAACAAAGGAGCATAAGAAAGAACTCTATCAGAAGGATTCGGAAGGACACAACCAACCGTACAACCCGAGAAGATATCAGTACAGCTACGAAATAATTGTTACTATCAACGTCAACAATCCCTACTTTACCAAGATTGAGTTTGAGGTAACAAAGGATCGTCCCGAAAACAAAACATCGCCCGAGTTTGTAAAATATCAGAATGAGGCTAACCAAATCATAGCCGTTCTTACCGGCAGACAGCAGGCAGCGGTACAGGGCGGTATGGGCGGCATTTCAAATGCTGTCGGCGGTATCGGTCAGGCTGTTGCAGGTGTGGCAGGACTCGCAGGTATTGCAGGCATTGCGGGTGCGCTTCTCGGAAATCAGAATGCAAATCAGCAGCAAGGCATGATGAACAATCAGCCTTACGGACAGCAGGGTATGATGAACAATCAGTCTTACGGACAGCAGGGAATGATGAATAATCAGCCTTACGGACAGCAGGGCATGACGAACAATCAGCCTTACGGACAGCAAGGCATGATGAACAACCAGCCTTACGGACAGCAGGGAATGATGAACAATCAGCAATATGGACAGCAAGG
>CACYDY010000333.1 GCA_902773245.1 uncultured Ruminococcus sp. | reverse complement strand
GCATTCACAAGCGACGCAGCATAGCCGAATGCCGGGTTTTCCGCGCCCTTGTCAAGCACAAGCATGGTAACTCCCAGAACAGCACAGTTGGTTGTTATCAGCGGAAGATATATTCCAAGCGAATTGTACAGCGGCGGCATATATTTTTTTAAAACAATTTCAACCAGCTGCACGAGTCCTGCTATCACAAGAATAAACACAAGCGTTTGTAAATAATCAAGTTCATTCGGAACAAGAATATAGGTGTACAGCGGCCATGTTACGGCAGTAGCCAACACCATTACAAACGTAACCGCAGCGCTCATTCCCAGAGCGGTGTTAAGCTTTTTTGAAACTCCCAAAAACGGACATATTCCGAAAAATTTGCACAGTACATAGTTCTCGGTCAGTATAGCCGCAAGGAAAATTCCGATAAGCTGAGTTATACTCATAGCTGACCACACTCCTCTCCGTTTGCGATTTTGACGCAGTTTTCATGCATTGGGCAGGCGGCGCAGCCAATCTCTTCGGGCTTTTTAACAGGTTTGGAATTCAGCCTGTTGGCAATTGCCATGAGCATTCCGAAAACAAAAAATCCTCCAGGAGGAAGAATAAAAATCAAAATCGGACAGCCGCTTATAACAGGTATCGACAGACCGAACCAAGAACCTGCGCCGAGTATCTCTCTTATGCTTCCCATTAAAAACAGCGCAGCCGTGAATCCGATACCCATTCCCAAACCGTCCAGGGCAGAAGCGGCAATTCCGTTCTTGCTTGCAAACATTTCGGCTCTCCCGAGAATAATGCAGTTAACAACGATAAGCGGAAGATAAACACCCAAAGCATCGTTAAGAGTAGGGGCATAGGCTTTCACGATCATTTGAACTATTGTAACGAAAGCCGCAATTATGGTGATATATGCCGGTATTCTCACCTTGGTGGGAATAACCTTTCTCAATGCCGAGATCACCGAGTTTGAACAAACGAGAACGACGGTTGCGGCGATCCCCATTCCCAGGGCGCTGCTCACTCCCGTTGTGACTGCAAGTGTGGGACAGGTTCCCAAAACAAGACACAAAACAGGATTCTCTTTTAGTATTCCTTTTGTGAACTCGTGGATCAGAGGTTTATTTTCAGACATTATCTTTCACCTCCGGTTATTTTTGAGTAGATTTCGACAGCTTCGTTGACAGCTTTTATCACTGCCCTTGAAGAAATGGTTGCTCCCGTTACCGCATCGACGGGCTGCTTTTCGGGGTTCTTGTCGGCGTCTTTGGAAACGGTAAATCCTTTTGGGGCAGAAGCTCCGCCGAATTGTCCGCTGAATTTTTCGTCGGAAGTTTTTGCTCCGAGTCCGGGTGTTTCGTCCGAGTTGTCATAAACCCTGACGGCGAGAATTTCTCCGTTTTCGGCGTTGATCCCGGTCATAACTTTGACTGTTCCGCCGTATCCTTTTGACGATGACGATATGGCATATGCTATGACGTTTCCGTCTTTGTCGTAAGCCTCATAACATTGCGAGGGATCGTTTTTTGGGGATATTGCGCGGTAGTCTGCGGTTTCCTTTGGCAGAACCGACATCATGGACTCCTCCTGTGTTTGTTCCTCGGACAATGCAATGGGTTCTTTTGTAAGTTCGTTTGTAGCTGCGAGAAGCGCTGTTGAAATTCCGCAGATAAAAACAAGCGCAGCGGCAGGGATCATAATATCCTTTAGATTTAGTTTGCTCATAATTTGCCCTCCTTTTCACCGAAAGGACGGGGGCTTGTGGCTCTTTCAATCAGCGGCACGAGAATATTCATTATCAAAATAGAGAAAGACACACCCTCGGGAAGGTTTGCAAACGTTCTTATTAAAAAGGTAAGTATGCCGCATCCGACAGCAAATACGAATTTTCCTTTAGTTGTGATCGGCGATGTTGTGTAGTCTGTAGCCATGAAGAACGCTCCAAGAAGAAGTCCTCCGCTTAGAAGCTCAAAAATAACATTTTGTCCCAAAAGCAGTGACAGCAAGGCAACAACAGAAAGATAAGTCAGCGGTATCACGGGACTTATCACACGTCTTAGCATTAAGTAAACGCCGCCGATAATCAAAGCGACGGCGCAGGTTTCTCCAAGACAGCCGCCCGTAGTTCCAAGCAGAAGGTCTTTTGTCGGAGTTATTTGACCGTTTGCGTATAAAGCGAGGGGAGTAGCGCACGTTACAGCGTCAACAGCCCCCTCGTTGTAATAAAAGGGCTTAGCCCACGTTGTCATGGCTGAGGGGAAGCTTGACAGCAGGATTATTCTTGCTGTCAGAGCCGGGTTTACAAAATTATTTCCGATTCCGCCGAACATCTGCTTGACAACAACGATAGCGACAACAGAACCAAATGCGGCAAAAAGCGGATTTATCCCAACGGGAAGATTCAGCGCCAAAAGCAATCCGGTAACGACTGCGGAAAGATCGAAAACCGTGTTTTCTCTTTTCATAATTTTTCTTGATATATATTCCGCCAAAACAGCGGCAAGAACGGTGTCGGCGATTATCATCAAGGCTCTGAATCCGAAAATTATCACAGAGGCTGCGGCCGCAGGCATAAGACTTATTATAACATCAAGCATGATAGTTGTCGTTGATGTTTTAGTCCTGATATGCGGCGAAGCCGAAACGATCAGTTTTTCTTCCATATCTATTCATACTCCTCATTTCTTAGGCGCTGACTTAACGAGCGCTTTGCCTTGGCGCATAGTTTGAACAAGCGGACGGTGCGCAGGACAGTTATAAGCGCAGCTGCCGCATTCCATACAGACCATGACGCCCTGTTTGTTGAGCGCGTCAATATCCTTTAGCTTCACAGACCTTTCAATAGCCGCAGGCATAAGGTTCAGAGGGCAGCTTTGAACGCACCTTCCGCAGCGAATACAGTCGGTAGTTTTCTGTAAAACTGCGTCTTTTTCGTCAAAAGCAAGTATAGCGTTGTTTTGCTTCAAAATCGGGAACTCGTCATCTGCGAGAGAAAGTCCCATCATGGGACCGCCGCTTATCAGCTTTGACGGCGGGGTCGAGTACCCTCCGCAAAATTCGATAACATTTTTTATCGGTGTTCCGATCGGAACGATAACATTTTTTGGTTCTTTAACAGCAGAGCCGTCTACAGTGATTCTTTTTGAAACAAGCGGTATTCCTGTTTTTAAATAAGACGAAACGAATCCTATTGACGTAATATTCATAACTATGCAGCCTACATCAAGCGGAAGCTTCCCGACAGGGACAACTCTGTTTGTGCAGGCTTTTATCAGAACCTTTTCGGCGCCCTGCGGATAACGTGCTTTAAGCGTCAGAACACCAATTTTTGAAGCTTCGGGTTCTTTTGAGTTTTTAACTGCATTTTTCAGAACTTTGACAGCCTCGGGCTTGTTGTCCTCAATGGCTATTATGGTTCTTTGCAGCTTTAGCAGCCTCATGACGGTAATAATACCGGCGAGTACATTGTCGGTATTCTCAATAGCCTCACGGTTATCCGTTGTAATATAAGGCTCGCACTCTGCGCAGTTGACGATTAGTGTGTCGGCTGACTTTCCGTTCGGAACGTTAAGCTTGACGTGAGTCGGGAATCCTGCGCCGCCCAATCCGACAAGACCGCTTGCTTTGACAGCTCTGATAAGATCCTCGGCGGTGTTGACAACGGGTGGCTTGCAGCTTTCGCTGACACGCATTTCACCGTCCGAGATTATTATCACAGCGTCGCCCATGTGACCGTTGTATAGCTTGATTTGAGCGATTTTGCCGACCTTTCCCGAAACGGTAGCGTGGATAGGCGCAGAAAGACCTTCGCTTTCCGCAATAACGTCGCCTATGGAAACGACAGAACCTGCTTTAACGACGGGTTTGCACGGAGCGCCGATATGCTGAGTCATCGGAAGAATGACCTGCTCGGGGCAAGGCATGGTTACGGACTCGAGGTCACGGGTGTTTTTAAGATGTGGAGTTTTTGCTCCGCCTCGGGTTCGGAACGGCTTTTGCGGCAGATTTAAATTTGCCTTATCCATCGTTTTTTTTCTCCTCTTTTCTTTTAATTAATAATAACAACACGTGTAACTATTAGTTTAACACAGAACTGCTGTAATTTCAATAAAATAAGAATAATTACTATCAGAAAATTTTTTGAAATTTTTCGGTAGTAATTGGGGCAAGATCTAAAAAGTATAAATTTTTCAATATAATTATGAAGATAGGGAAGTCAGGGTAGGAAAATATTAATTTTTGGCAAAAAATTTTAAAATTCCTATTGACAGATTGGAGTGACTGTGATATAATATTCATTGTCGTTGGGGAATTGTGTAACGGTAGCACGACAGACTCTGACTCTGTTTGTTGGGGTTCGAATCCCTATTCCCCAGCCAAGCCTC
>CACYDY010000332.1 GCA_902773245.1 uncultured Ruminococcus sp. | reverse complement strand
TCGTCCTGAGTTTCGCAGTAATAATGAGCGATCGCATGACCGGTTTCATGATAAGCGGTAATTTTCTTATTCTTTTCGGTCATCACCTTAGATCTCTTTTCGGTGCCGACAACTACCTTGATGGTTGCTTCCTCGATCTCTTCCATGGTGATAGCCTTTTTATCCTTGCGCGCGGCAAGAAGAGCGGCTTCGTTAAGAATATTCTCAAGATCAGCGCCTGTGAATCCTGCTGTTTGCTGGGCGATGACCTTTAGTTCAACATCGGGTGAAAGAGGTTTATTCTTTGCATGAACCTTGAGGATCTCTTCTCTTCCCTTAATGTCGGGCTGACCTACAACGATCTGTCTGTCAAATCTTCCCGGACGCATGAGTGCGGGATCAAGGATATCGGGACGGTTTGTTGCGGCTATCATAATAACGCCGATATTTGCGTCAAAGCCGTCCATTTCCACAAGCAGCTGGTTAAGAGTCTGTTCTCTTTCGTCATGACCGCCGCCAAGACCCGTACCTCGCTGACGTCCGACGGAATCTATCTCATCTATAAATATAATGCACGGAGCGTTTTTCTTTGCCTGATCAAAAAGATCACGAACTCTTGACGCGCCCACGCCGACAAACATTTCAACAAAGTCGGAACCCGAGATAGAGAAGAACGGAACGCCTGCCTCGCCGGCAACCGCTCTTGCAAGCAAGGTTTTACCCGTACCCGGAGGGCCCATAAGCAAAACGCCTTTGGGAATTCTTGCGCCAAGGGTGTTGAATTTATCTGGATTTTTAAGAAATTCAACAATTTCCTGAAGCTCTTCCTTTTCCTCGTCGGCGCCGGCAACATCGGCAAAAACATTTTTCTTGTCGCCCTCGCCGGAATTTTTGACTTTAGCTTTTCCGAAATTGAGCGTTTTATCTCCGCCAAGACCCCCTGCCATTCGTTTCATAATTACTATCCAGATCACTACTATAAATATCAAGAGTCCGACATTCGGAATAACAGACCAAAGTATGGTGCTGTCAACGCTGCGTTCAATATCATAGGTTATTTTACTTTTAGGATCATTGATATATTCCTTAACATCGTCAAGGAATCTCTGCGGATAAGCGAGAGAAAACGTGATCCTTTCGCTTTTATCCTTGATTTTCAGCCGAAGCTCGCCGCTCTCGGCCTTAATATCAAAATGCTCAACCTGTCCTTCGCTGAACATATCAATGATTTCGGAATAATCATACTCGTCTTTCGGAGTCTGAGTTGCTATAAATGCCGCAAGCAGAAGAATTACAACAGTAAATCCTACTATCAATAAGCCTCTCCAGTTTTTCTTGTTCGTTTTGCTATCCAAAAAGTAATTCACTCCTTAACATTATGTATTAATAAACATTTATATTAAATCACGAATAGACTTCGGGCTTTAATATTCCCAAATACGGAAGATTGCGATATTTTTCATCGTAATCAAGACCATACCCTACAACAAACTCATTTGGTATTTCCTCACCAAGATAATCTATCGTGATATTATTTACTCTTCTTTCGGGTTTGCTCAAAAATGAGCACAGCTTCAAACAAGCCGGATTTCTTCCTCTTAGGATCTCCATCACGCAGCAAAGCGTGTTGCCGCTGTCAACTATATCTTCGACAACGATCACATTTTTTCCCGTAATATCCATTGACATATCCTTCAAAATTTTAACATTACCGCTCGACACAGTCCCGGAACCATAGCTTGAAACAGCCATAAAGTCAATTTTACAAGGCACGTTTATTCTTCGGATAAGGTCGCTCATAAAAACTACCGAACCCTTGAGCAGTCCCAGAAATATGATCTCGCTTGAGTCAAAATCAGAGTTTATCTCGCTTGCAAGCCTATCTACAATAAGCTGTATTTTGTTTTCATCTAAAATAATTTTCTCAATATCATCCATCATTATTCATTTCCTTCACATCAACGGTGAAACAAGAATCACCTTTAGGTACCGCATCGCACGACACACCGACAGACTCGACCCAAAGAACATTGTTTCCGTTTGCGATTACCAGCAGAGAATCTCTCTGTGAAACCGGTATTTTCAGCTCGGTAAAAAGCTTTTTCAAGGTTTTCGTACAATTTCTGCCAAGCGGTTTAAACACATCGCCGCTTTGACGATGTCTTATCAATGTATCAGAGGATATTATATCACAGCTAATGCAGTTATTTAATAAATTTTTGTTAATTTTCTTATTATTTGTTAAATATAAATCTTTTTTTTCGGAAATCGAGTATTTTTTGTTATTAAACAAAAACGCATCACCCGACCTCACCGAACGCGGCTCGAAAGAAATGATCGGCATTTGATTTTTCTTTTCGAAGACCAGTCTGTCCCCCGTCACTTTAGCCGTCAGATTTTTCTTTATATCAACAGCGCCGCGGCGGTCATCAATAATTTTTTCAACCAGCTCAATATGCTTCTTTTCGGGAACGATCCCCCAAAAATGATCTATGGCAATTCTGATCACAAAGGGCACAATATTATTATCAAGCAATTGCAGTGACGATATACTCAAACCGTTTTGGATCCTGCATTTTTTGAATGCAACGTTTCCCAGTTCGGTGATTACCGACAGATCCTTCGAAGCGATCTGAGAAAGACGATTTATCGAATTTTCAACCATAGGATTTATCTTTTGAAGCTCGGGGATCACTGACAAACGAATTTTGTTGCGGCTGTAATCCGTTGATAAATTGGAGCTGTCCGTAACAAACGGGATCTGATTAATTTCGCAGTACCGTTCTATTTCGCCTCTTGAGCAGTCGAGAAGCGGCCGCACAATGTTTCCTCTGACGTAAGGAATACCTGTCAGACCCTCCAAACCGCAGCCTCTGGTAATATTCATCAGGACGGTTTCGGCATTGTCGGAGGCTGTGTGAGCCGTTGCGACAACGGTATTGCAGTCCCGGACAAGACTCGAAAAAAAGCTGTATCTTTCCTCTCTTCCGCATTGTTCAAGACCTATTTTTTTTTCCGCAGAGATCTTTCCGATGTCAACACTTTTTGCAAAAAGTTCAATGCCCATTTTTTCGCATACATTGGAAACAAATTCAAAATCTCTTTGTGATTCTTCTCCTCGAAGATTATGATTAAGATGCGCCGCAGAAACCTTTATTCCAAACACATCGGAAAAAACCGCCATACAGTGCAGCAGCGACATCGAATCCGCGCCGCCTGACAAAGCAACAATAACATGGCTTTTACCCTCAAGCATTTTATGATCGCTGATAGTTTTTTCCACCTTATTGAACATCAATAACCTCCTTTGCGGTAAACCTCATGAACTCACCTCTCCAATGCAGATCGACCGTTCCCATTTCGCCGTGACGATTTTTTGCAACAATACACTCGCCGCTGTTTTTATCTTCGTTTTCGGCATTTTCGGTGTTGTCGTTGTAATAATCGGGACGATAAAGAAACAATACGATATCGGCGTCCTGCTCAATAGATCCGGAATCTCTCATATCGGAAAGCTGAGGTCTGTGATCAGCGCGCTGTTCACTCGCACGGGAAAGCTGCGACAAAGTGATAACCGGAACATCAAGCTCCTTTGCAAGAATTTTCAGATTTCGAGTAATGTCCGAAACCTCCTGCACTCTGTTGTCGATCCGCCTGCCGCTCTGCATAAGCTGAAGATAGTCAATAACCACAAGCTGAACACCTTTCAGACGTCTTAGCTTGGCTTTCATTGCGGGCACCGTAATACTTGGCGTATCGTCAAGATAAAGCTCCGCCCCCGAAAGAACGTCGCCTGCCTGTATAAGCCTTGACCACTCGTCCTCTGACATTTTTCCTGTTTTTATCTTTTGACTTTCGATCATGCCCTCAGTCGAAAGAAGTCTTGACGCAAGCTGCTCCTTGGACATTTCCAAAGAAAAAAACGCAACCTTTTTCCGCTGAGTTACCGAAACGCTTCTTGCAATATTGAGCGCAAACGACGTTTTACCCATGCCGGGACGAGCCGCAAGAAGAATCAGATCTGATTTGTTCAAGCCCGTGATCAGGTTGTCAAGTCCCCTGATACCGGTCGACAAAGGCTTCATCTCGTCATTATCGGCAGAGTTTAGCAAATCAAGTCTGTCATACGTTTCCTGAATGACCTCTGCAATATGCTGCAGACCTTGAATATTTTTCCCTTGTCTGATATCAAATATACGCTGCTCGGCGGAATCAACAAGAGTATCGGACTCCAGCGAACCCTCGGCGGCTTCTTCGATAGTTTTGCGTGAAGCTTCGATAAGCATTCTGACGTCATACTTATCACGCACAAACTGCGCATGAACCTCAACGTTTTCGGTAGAAAGAGCGCCCTGACCCAACTGAACAAGATAAGTCTTGCCGGTTGTTTCGTCAAAGGATTTTTCACTTTTCAGCTTTTCAAGAAGGGTTACAAAATCAATGATCTTACCCTCGGTGAACAGATCGAGCATAGCCTGATAGATAAGCTTGTGCAGTTCGATATGAAAATAATCCGCTCTCGGCAAAACCTCGGCGACCCTTGCCATACATTCGGAGTCGATAATAACAGCTCCCAAAACCGCCTGTTCGGCTTCGGGGCTGTACGGCAG
>CACYDY010000331.1 GCA_902773245.1 uncultured Ruminococcus sp. | reverse complement strand
TTCTCCCCCAAAAAATCGTATCGTTCACCATTTGGCTGCCCTTGGATCCCGACCGCTAATTGATTTTTTTATCATTTATAAAACCACAAACTTCATCTATCCACTTTTCTTCCTCAAAGCAGGCAAGCCGGGCATGAGCGTAACCTTTGTAACATCTTATCTCCGTTTGAGGGTTAACACTCTTCAATTTGATCGCCGCCTTTTTTGAAACAGATTCATTTCCCTTTGTCCCGTGCATAAAAAGAATTTTGCACGATTCATCATATTTCTTGAATTCAAATTCACTAAACACGCTGTCAATGATATTTATAACAGACTGCTCTTCCATGTTGTCGGCGATCTTCAAATAATTTTCAAGATGCTTTTCGGGCAAAAAGTTTCGCTTAAAGCTGTCGATCACTTTGGGATCTCTTTTCTTCGATTTTCGTATGATATTTAAGTAACTGTTTTTCATTATGTTTTTCAAAACACCCGGAACAGGCATCAGCGGCGCTCCGTCAAGCACAAGACAGTCGGCAGCAACCTCCGGATCACCGGCTAAAACTGCCGCTATTCGTCCCCCCATAGACAGACCGCATACCGCAAATACTTTTGTGCCGCAGTGTTTTTGAAGATAATCTTTTATCTGCTCCGCTTCATTTTCAATTGAATGGAACTGACTTGCCTCGTCTTCGGTGTGTGCGTCAAGCTCGGGAACAATGACATAATAGTCCTTTGCGAAACGATCTGCGGCGGGCTGCCATATCTGCCACGGGGAAAGCATTCCGTGGATCAAAATAATTATTTTGCTGCCTTTGTTTCCAAATGTATGAAATATCATTGTATTCCTCACCTTTTTGATATTTGATGTATTTATTTTTAATGTGAAATTCTGTGTATTCTACTTGTTACCTTTCAATTTGTTGATCTTATCACGCAGGAATGCTGCGTGTTCAAATTCAAGCAGCTTAGCCGCTGCCTTCATCTCTTTGGTCAGCTGATCTATAAGCTTACGCTTTTCCTCTGCATTGAGCTGTTTCTTGGGCTTCTTGTCATCGTCCGAATGAGTAGATATTTCAAGAACATCACTGACTTTTTTGATGATAGTTTTTGGAGTTATTCCGTGGTCGGAATTGTATTTCATCTGAATTTCTCTTCTTCGGGCAGTTTCTTTGAGCGCTTTTTCCATTGACGGAGTTACGCTGTCGGCATACATTATCACTTCGCCCTCGCTGTTTCTTGCCGCACGTCCTATCGTCTGGATAAGGCTTCTTTCACTTCTCAAAAAGCCCTCTTTGTCTGCGTCAAGAATCGCAACAAGCGCAACCTCGGGAATATCAAGTCCCTCTCTCAAAAGATTTATTCCCACCAAAACGTCAAAATCTCCGAGTCGAAGTCCCCTGATGATCTCCATTCTTTCCACAGTGTCTATGTCATGGTGCATATAGCGCACCTTTATTCCCATTTCTTCAAGATAAGAAGTCAAATCCTCAGCCATTTTTTTCGTCAGGGTCGTGACAAGAGTTCTGAAACCTTTTGCGGTTTTTGCATTGATCTCGGCTATAAGGTCATCTATCTGCCCCTCTGTCGGGCGAACCGAAATTTCGGGATCAAGCAGTCCTGTCGGACGAATAACCTGTTCGGCGACTACTTCGCTTTTCTCAAGCTCAAGATTGCCGGGAGTTGCGGAAACAAACACCGCCTGATTTATTTTACTGTAAAATTCGTCAAAATTCAAGGGTCGATTGTCAAATGCTGACGGAAGTCTGAAACCGTAGTCAACAAGATTCTGTTTTCTTGCGTGGTCGCCGGCATACATACCTCTGACCTGCGGAAGCGTTACGTGGGACTCATCAACAAACAAAAGAAAATCCTCGGGGAAATAGTCCAAAAGAGTATACGGCATACTTCCCGGTTTTCTTCCGGAAAGAACTCGCGAATAATTTTCGATACCCGAACAAAAGCCTATTTCAAGAAGCGATTCGATATCATATCGGGTACGCTGTTCGATACGCTGAGCTTCCAGAAGCTTTCCCTCGTTTCGAAAATATGCCAATCTGCTTTCAAGCTCCGATTCGATCTCCTTGATCGCAATTTGCATTTTGTCCTGAGGAACAATATAATGCGATGCCGGATAGATCGCCGCATGACGAAGATTTGCAATAAGCTCTCCCGTGAGCGGATTTATCTCGCTGATCCGGTCGATCTCGTCGCCGAAAAATTCAACTCTGATTATGTTGTCACCGCTTGCGGCAGGGAAAATTTCAACTACATCTCCCCTGACTCTGAATTTATTTCTGACAAAATTTATATCGTTTCTTTCGTATTGAAGCTCTACAAGCTTTTTCAACAGCTCGTCCCTCGGTTTTTCCATACCCGGTCTGAGTGATATTACCATTGTTCGGTAATCGATCGGGTTACCCAAGCTGTAAATGCACGAAACACTCGCAACTATAATAACATCTCTTCTTTCGGAGAGAGCAAGCGTTGCGCTGTGACGAAGCTTGTCTATTTCATCGTTAATTGAGGAATCCTTTTCAATGTAGGTATCTGTTTGCGCAATATATGCCTCGGGTTGGTAATAATCGTAGTATGATACGAAATATTCGACCGCATTATCGGGAAAAAATTCTTTAAACTCACTGCAAAGCTGAGCGGCAAGTGTTTTGTTGTGAGCAAGAACAAGCGTCGGGCGGTTCATTCTTTCAATTACATTTGCCATTGTAAACGTTTTTCCCGAACCTGTCACACCAAGAAGTGTTTGCTCCTTGTTTCCTTTTTTCAAGCTCTCAACAATTGCGTCAATAGCCTGAGGCTGGTCGCCTGTCGGTTTGTAATCTGACTTTAATTTAAAACAACTATCGGACACAAAGCTCACTTCGCTTTCATAATATATAATATTATTAAATAAAAAAACAACCCCAAAAACAGCCACACACTTTAATTATACCATAATTTCGGAAAAGTACAACATCATTTAAACAAAAAAAGAGGACACCCTGCAAATCGGGTGTCCTTAAAGTGTTTAATAAACCACTGAATTACTTAATATCAAGCACGATCTTGTCGTCAGACTCGGAAACATTTATTTCGGTGAAGCTGCCCTCACCACGCATTACTATCTCGGTGGTAATTGCGTCCTCGACTTCCTTGCGAATAAAGTTTCTCAGATCACGAGCGCCGCTCTTTCCGCCGATCGACTTTCCTGCAATATAAGATACTGCCTTGTCGTCATAGGTGAATTTGATTCCTTTTTCTTTCAGAGAATCAACATATTCATTCAAAAGCAGCCTTGCAATATCACGGAAATTCTCTTCCGTCAAAACATTGAAGTTAACTATCTCGTCAACTCTTGCAATAAACTCGGGACGCAAAAAGTTTGACAGCGCTTTCATTGTTTTCTCTCTGCTGATCTCGTTTTCGCTCTTGTTGAATCCAAGAATACCCTCGTGACTGTCACTTCCTGCGTTGCTTGTCATGATAATAACGGTGTTTTCAAAATTAACTACTCTGCCGTGAGCGTCGGTAAGCCTGCCCTCGTCGAGAATTTGCAGAAGAATATTCAATACGTCGGGGTGCGCCTTTTCGATCTCGTCAAAAAGAAGTACCGAATACGGACGGCGGCGAACCTTTTCGGTAACCTGTCCCGCTTCGTCATATCCGACATATCCCGGAGGCGAACCGATGATCTTTGACACCGAATGCTTTTCCATAAACTCTGACATATCAAGTCGAATCAGCGTTTCGGGAGAATCAAAAAGCTCTACCGAAAGCACCTTGACCAGCTCCGTTTTTCCCACTCCGGTAGGGCCGACAAATATAAACGACGCCGGGTGTCTTCTCGGGCTTATCTGAACTCTGCTTCTTCTTATCGCAGCGGCAACGGCTTCTACCGCTTCGTTTTGTCCTATGATTTTTTGTTTGAGCTTCTCGTCAAGATCGGCAAGCTTTTTCAGCTCGTTTTCCTGGATCTTTGATGCCGGAATACCTGTCCAAAGCTCTACAACGTGAGCTATGTCATCTTCCGTGACATCTGTTATGAGATCATTTTCATCAAAAGCTTCAAGCTTCTTTTTCACTCTCGCCAGGTCGGTTCTGACAAGCGAAAGCTTTGCGTAGTCGATGTCGTCGGACGAGGTCATGTCCGCTTCCTTTTCGGAAAGCCTGTCACGCTCTGCCGCCAAAGCCTGGTATTCTGCCGCTTTTTTGTTTCTCAGCGATGCGCTGACGCACGCTTCGTCAAGAAGGTCGATAGCCTTATCCGGCAAAAATCTGTCGGTTATATATCTTTCCGAAACTACGACCGCACGTCTGACGATCTGATCGGAAACTGTAACATTGTGATATTTTTCGTAGTAGCCTTTTACTCCGACGAGAACCTCTGCGGTGTCTTCTATTGACGGCTCGGCAACGGTAACAGGCTGAAAACGGCGTTCAAGCGCAGAATCCTTTTCGATATATTTTCTGTATTCGTTAAAGGTCGTTGCTCCGATAACCTGGATCTCGCCCCTGGAAAGCGCAGGCTTCAGAATATTTGCGGCATTCATTGTACCCTCGGAATCTCCCGTTCCGACAAGATTATGAACCTCGTCAATGAACAGAATCACGTTTCCGTGTTCCTTTATCTCGGCTGTAAGTCCCTTTATTCTCGCTTCAAACTGTCCTCGGAATTGAGTTCCGGCAACAAGCGATGTCAGATCCAAAAGATAGATCTGCTTGTTTTTAAGCCTTTGCGGAACATTGCCCGCCGCAATACGCTGCGCCAGTCCTTCGGCGATCGCAGTTTTTCCGACGCCCGGCTCGCCGATAAGACAAGGATTGTTCTTTGTTCTTCTTGAAAGGATCTGAATAACTCTGCCGATCTCCTGATCTCTTCCTATGATCATATCAAGCTGATTTTTCTCTGCTTTCTTGGTAAGATTCTCGCAGTAAGTATTCAAATGCTTGTACTTTTTCTTTTCCTTGCGTTCCTTTGAGGAACCTGTTCCCTTTGAATTATCCTGAGATGAATTTGATGCTTCCTTATTCTCACCCTTTGTAAACATATTCTTGAAGAACGGAAACGCAGGAGCGCCGTGAATAAAATCATCATCATCTTCGGACTCGTCGTCTTCAAAAGCATTATTCATCGCCTGTGAATAAAGCTCTCCCAATGATGACATATCAAACGAACCGTCCTTATCCATAAACTCTTCCATTTGGTCATACATCTGATTTATTTCATCTTCGGAAATTCCCATTTTTTCCATCAGATCATTTACCGGTTTGATCCCAAGCTCTTTTGCGCATGACAGGCAATATCCGCTTGGCTGGTTATCCCTGTCGGTTGAAACAAACACAACCGCAGGACGTTTTTTACATCTTATGCAATACATAAACTTCTCCTTAGCCATAAATATTATAAATTATACATTATAAATATCGTTTGATTGTTAATTATTAATTAATAATCTTTAAATAATCTGCCGAAAAGTTTTCTCCTCTTACCGTACCATATCACTGCTCAACCGATCGGGTGTTCGGAGATTTCGTGTTTTTGCCGATAAAATCAGTCAAGATCGGACTGTCGTAGATCCCCTTAAACACAGTGGACTGAGATATCGTTTCGTCGGTGATGATTTCAGGCACTTTTTCCAGATGAGGAACTGTGAGTCTTATTATAAACGCAGCAACAATAACAACAACAAATGCTTCGATAATTCCGACTACTGCGCCCAAAAATCTGTTTGCCGTGCCGATATAGCTGTCGTCTACGTTAGCCGCAATAACTCTGCAAATTAATTTGATTATTATACTGATAAGCAAAAACAGTCCTATCGACACAAATACCGATATAAACGATATTATGATCGGCGCAAGCGCCTTCTCCACCTGCTCGGGACCCTGCTGAGCAAAATCTGCAAGCTTGTTTTTGCTCAACCCGAAGTTACCCAGCGAGTTGTTGACAAAATGCGGCATTGTCGCAAGTATTTTGTCAATGAGCGATCCCTCGCCCGACTGAGCAAAAAGCTTTGAAGCGTCCGTCACCTTTTCGATGATCCTCTGTTTAAATCCGCCCTTGTAGATAGCCTCAGCTATCGGACCGGAAAGAAACATTGTCAGGATCGAGGATACAATTGTGCCGGCTATCGAGATCGCAGTTTTTGCGACGCCCTTGTTAAAGCCTAAATATCCAAACACCAGAACTACCAAAATTACAATAACGTCAAGAGCTGTACTCATAAGTATCTTCCTTCTTTTCTAAAAATTTTTATTTGAGATTCATCTTGCGCATTTGAGAAACACCGAGAATATACGCAGTTTTCTCCTGAGGTATCAAAACACATTTTGCGTCTGTTCCGATCTCCCACGAATTGAACAGATCTCCGTAGGCATTGTAAAGATACAGCATATTGGAAGCAAGAACGGCAATTTTGTCATTTTTTGCGTCAACCGAGATGATTTTCTGATCTGTCTGAAAACTATCTATTTCACTGCCCTTGCTGTCGAGAGTCACCACACAGCAGTTTCTTCTGTCCGAAGAATTCGACAAAGACAACACAACATTATTTGAGTAGGTAACATCATAAGCCGTTAAAACTCTCGTTCCGTAGCTGTAGGGAACCTCCTTGCCGCTGTCGCAGGCATTTACGGAAACCATTGAATCCGTGACAACCACAAATTTATTTTCGGTAATAAACTTGATGTCATAAATTATCTGATCGTTATAATCAAAAACATAAAGCGGTTTCGTACTTGAAAAATCCAGCAGATATACCTTTGAAACGAATTGACCCTCAACCGAATTTACTGCTCCGACAGCCGCCATTTTTCCATCGGGACTGAGCGACACCGAAACGGCATAATAATCATTAAAGGAATATCCGAAAATATAACTGTTCGATTTGTCAAAAACCGAAAGCTTTGAAAGATAACCCGTCTGATCGGATATCACCGCATAAGTTCCCAGGTCGTTAATATCACAGTCTGTAATGGCAGTGCCTTGAGAACCGCTGTGGATCAGACCCTTTTCGGATATTATCTTATAATTTGCTCCGCCCTCGTTGAATGCGACGGCATAAAGATCGCAGCATTTCAAAACCGGATTTGTAAAACTGTGCTGCTCCGAAAACAGCGTTTCACCGTCATGGTTCAGCTGAACTATGGACGTATCGCTCAGGTAAACAATACCCTTGCCGTCGGTTTTAAAATTCTGTTCAAGCACCGATGTTCCCGATATCTTAACATCAAAGCTGTCCTTTGTGGAATCGGAAAATTTTATCCATTCCGCGATCGAACTCGGCGAAAACAGATCCCATCTTGTAATGACGGCAGCGATCACTGCGCTGACAAAACAAACCATAACGCAGAACAGTATTCTTGAAAAAATTGATTTTTTCTTTTTATATCGGGAGTTTCCTCGTCTGTGCTTAGTAGATTTTTCATCTTCGGAGTTCATAGCCACCCCTCCTTTTATGAAACAATTGGCTGGATTTTCGATCGTCAGATCTCACCGCTCGGAATGATTTTTCTTCCGTATGCCGCAGTCAGCTTGTCAAGCCATTCGTCCTTGAAGTTCAGAACTAAGCTGTCATAGATCAGCCCGAAATCATCTGCCACGCAAGCGGAAAGCTCCCCGCAGTCATTATCATCAAGTATTTCACAAACTCTTTTTGTAATACTAAGAAATTCTTCTTCGTTAGATTTTTTGTAGTTTTCCGGATTCTTTAATTCTTCAAGCTCATTTGATACTCTTTCCCATTCGCTGTAGAAAGGGTCGTTATCACGATCGTCAAGAATGCTGTCGATGTATTCTTCGTCAAACGACGAAAAGTCCGTCTGTTCAAGACATTTTAAAAGGTTATCGGTTATTTCCATTATAGTTCTCCTTTATCATTAATTTTTCAAGCTCCGACACTATTTTTTGATTCTCGGAGCTATTGCTCCTGTCAGCCAAAAAATACGATGACTGCTCAAAATTTGTGATATTATTTGGATCGACTCCCTGATCAAGATAATACTGCAGTATTTCATAACCGCTGCTGTCACTAAGACTATCGGCAACAATGTTTATTACATTAAAACCGCAGTAGTCAACGGCATTAACGTCCGCTCCGTTTTTTACGAGAAGCTTTATCATGTCGAAGTCTGCTCTGTATGTTGCCGCCATCAAAGGTGTTGAACCGCATCGGTCGCTAACGTTGAAATAGGAATACTCGTCCTGAACGGTATGTTCGGGAGCGTTCTTTGACTCCGTATAGCACACAGAGTTAACGTCCGCTCCGTAGTCGATCAAAAGCTGCATCATTTGAAGCCGTTTTTCATGATCGTCAATTTCGCCGCTGTAAGATCCGCTGCCATTTTCTCCGTTGGCAAGCGCATAAAGGAGCGTTTCCTCCCCCAACTGAGCGTGATCATTGTGTTCCTCGACAGTACAGTCGGGATCTGCGCCGCTTTTTAATATTTTTTCGGTCTGCGTTATATTGCCGTTAAAAACATTGTACGACAAAGAAGTATGGTGTACTATTGCACTGTCAACGGCTGCCCAAAGAAATACTCCGACTAATAATGTTATCGGAAGCAAAAATACAAATCCTACTATTCTCACAGCGAGATAAGTTTTCTTGATTTGATAATTAAAATCTCCTGCCATTTCGGCATTTCTTTTTATAACGTTCTGACGCTTTTTCAGCACGGCCGAAACAATAAGCAGAATAACCGCCAGAACAGTCGAGCCGCACACGATGGCGAGAATTATTATTATCCAAACCAAAAACATTGAAAAAAATGCCACAAACGCACCTCCCCTATACAACGTGACAAACAAATCATTTTACAGATTTTCTGACGGAAAATACAATTATGATCATTCCAACCGCAATAACAAACAAATACAATACCGCCGCAGAAGCTCTTGTCATGGTGGTATCTATTACAAACGAGGTCAGCATCACATCGCCGCTTTCGGCAAAATCTCCGCAGCTTTCAACGAGATAGCGATCCATCTCCGATTCGTTTATTATCAGCACTCCCGTCAGAACAACCGGAGTGTCGGGGGATTCATAATCCATATCCCGTATGTACCGGTCAAGTTCTTTGGTCTTGTCCTTTGAAACTATCTTTGCCGATATTATCATATTGTTTTCAGTCAGTAAAGCATACTGCCTGTAAACCCACGGCATGGGTATAACTCCGTCATAATAATCACGTGATTCGGCATAATTGACAAGCGGATATTTACATTCATAGGTCACATATTTATCTCTCGGCAGCTCTGCTCCGCTTTCAAGAATCTCATTCAGATCCACCGTTTCTCCTTTGATAATATAATAGGAATCGTGACAAAACATCACGCACCCCACCGCCGCAACAACCGCACCCAAAAGGATAAAAAGCAGCTTTTTTATTTTTGACATACATTCCTCTCCTCAATAGAATACTTTGTTAAGATAAAGTCCGCACGGCGGCGCTGTAGGTCCTGCAAAGGTTCTGTCTTTGAGTTCAATGATCCCGGGTATGTCCTCGGGGGCGATCTTCCCCTGCGCAGCGCTGAGAAGCGTTCCTGTCATAATTCTTACCATATTATATAAAAAGCCGTCCGCTTCAACCGTAAAGATTACAAAGTCCCCCTGACGTTCAACCTTTGCAAGATAAACCGTTCTGCAAAGATCGCCGGGATTTCTTTTATCCATCGTGCAAAACGAAGTAAAATCATGCCTGCCGAGAAAATACCCTGCGGCTTTGTCCATGATCTTATCGTCCAGATTTTTGTATCTGTAGTGAAGAGCATAGCCGTCGAAGAACGGATTTCTGACCTCATTGTTCCAGATCTTGTATATGTATTGTTTCTTTTTGCAGTCATACCGCGGGTGAAAATCGATCGGCATATCTTCGCAGTCAAGAACCGCTATCGAGTTGGGAAGGTGGCGGTTCAGCGCTGCTTTAAGCCGCTGAGCAGGGATCTTGTGATCGGTTTTCAGTCCGATGCAATACATATTCGCATGAACACCCGAATCGGTTCTGCTGCACCCTTTTACATCAACGGTTCTGTCACCGACAATGTTTCGCAAAGCATTCTGAAAGGTTTCCTGAACGGTTGGAGCATTATTCTGAATTTGCCATCCGTGGTAATTCCTTCCGTCATACGCTATTGTAATTTTTACATTCCTGAGCGCAGCGCTGCCGGAAATTTGATGTTGCATATTATCACCCCGATAAAAATAACGGCAAGCACCGCAAGCGCCGCAAAATCATATTTGGTGTATTTGAGAACCTTCATTCTTGTTCTGCCGTCGCCGCCGTGATAACAGCGGCTTTCCATTGCCATTGCCAAATCAAACGCCCGGCGAAATGCAGAAACAAACAGCGGTATCAGAATGGGTATAAGAGCTTTTATTCTTGCGGCAAAATTACCGCTTTCAAAATCCGCTCCTCTTGCCTTTTGGGCGCTCATTATTTTGTCTGTTTCTTCAAGAAGAGTCGGTATGAAACGCAGCGCAATCGTCATCATCATTGCAATTTCATGCACCTGAATGTGAAACACCGTCAACGGCTTCAAAAGCTTTTCGATACCGTCAGTCAGATCGGTCGGCGACGTTGTATAAGTCAAAACCGAGCTTATAAGAACAAGAGATATGATCCGCACCGCAACAAAAACAGCCGTGTTTATTCCCGATTCGGTAATTTTCAAAAAATGCCACTGCCAGATCGGGGCGCCGGTTCCGTAAAACAGATTGAGCGCCGATGTAAACAGAACTATGAAAACAATAGCTTTCACACTCTTAAAATACAGCTTGGGAGATACCGTCGACAATATTATAACTCCCAAAACAGAAATTCCCATTATTGCAAGGGAAATATAATTCTTGGTTAAAAATATAAACACTATGTAGAACGTCAGTAAAATTATTTTCATTCTCGGATCCATTTTATGCAAAACGGATTTTCCCGGAAAATACTGACCGAGAGTGATTTCTTTAAGCATTTTTTCACCCTTTCTTTTCAATAAAACTTTCCTTTGCGAATCAAGCACGTCTAAGCTTTAATATTTCATAAACCGCCTGATCGACCGAATAAATATCCGTGGGGACATCGTAGCCTCTTTTTGATAATTCTATCATTATCTTTGTTATCTGAGGGATCTGCAAGCCGATTTTCTCGATCTCCTCGCCCTTGGAAAAAATATTTTTTGTTTCATCAAACGCAAACATATTGCCTTTGTTCATAACAAGAATTTTATCGGCTATTCTTGAAATATCCTCCATACTGTGCGACACAAGCAGAACCGTATTGTTTTTTGCTTTGTGATAAGACGAGATCTGCGACAAGAGAACATCTCTGCCGCGAGGGTCAAGACCTGCCGTAGGCTCGTCCAGGATCAGAATTTCCGGATCCATCGCAATAACTCCGGCAATCGCAGCGCGTCTTTTTTCACCGCCCGACAGCTCGAAAGGAGATTTCTTCAAAAGCTCCGGTTTCAGATCTACAAATTTTGCGGCGCTTTTAACTCTTTCTTTGATTTCATCGTTTGAAAGCCCCATATTTTTCGGCCCGAAAGCAATATCCTTTTCGACCGTTTCCTCAAAAAGCTGGTATTCGGGATACTGAAATACCATTCCCACCTTGAATCTGACTTTTCTGATTTTTTTTGGGTCTTCCCAGATATCCTTTCCGTCAAGCAAGATCTGCCCCCCCGTCGGCTTTATAAGCCCGTTGAGCGTTTGTATAAAGGTTGATTTTCCGGAGCCTGTGTGTCCGATAATTCCGATAAATTCACCCTGTTCGATACAAAGCGAAACATCGTTAACTGCTTTCTTTTCAAAAGCCGTTCCCATGCCGTAGGTGAACGAAAGGTTTTTTACTTCTAAAAGTGACATTAAACATTTCCTCTTCCCCGCAAGTTATTATTACGGATTCTTTAAATTCTTTCAATTCTTAAAACTTTATCAATTTTCTCAACACACTCCAAAACATTGAGCGGTGTGCCGTCTATTTTTACTCCGGCGGATTTCAGCTTATGCGCAAGCTCGGTTGACTGAGGAACGTCAAGGCTGTGGCTTCTCAAAAGCTCCGCCTGCGAGAACACCTCTCTCGGAGTTCCCTGCGTCAGTATCTTTCCGCCGTCAAGAACGACGAGCCTGTCCGCTAATGCCG
This sequence comes from uncultured Ruminococcus sp., assembly GCA_902773245.1. Classification (GTDB taxonomy): domain Bacteria; phylum Bacillota; class Clostridia; order Oscillospirales; family Acutalibacteraceae; genus RUG592. The sequence continues at coordinate 7,200 of CACYDY010000331.1, read as the reverse complement.
CCTCGTCCATATAATGCGTTATTAATATGATAGTAATGTTTTTCTCTTTATTAAGCTTGACAATAGTATCCATAACCTCCCGGCGACCCTGAGGATCGAGCATTGCGGTCGGTTCGTCGAGGACAATGCATTCGGGCTGCATTGCAATTATTCCCGCAATCGCAACACGCTGCTTCTGACCTCCGGAAAGCTTATGGGGAGCGTGACCTCTGTATTCATACATATCAACCGCTTTGAGCGCTTCGTCAACACGTCGGCGTATTTCCTTTGGTTCTATCCCCAAGTTTTCCGGGCCGAACGCAACGTCCTCTTCAACGATACTTGCCACAAGCTGGTTATCGGGATTTTGCAAAACCAGTCCTACACGTTTTCTTATTTCAAGAAGATCATCGTCATTGCTTGTTTCAAAACCGCAGACAGTCACCTTTCCCTCTTCCGGCTGCAAAATACCGTTGAACATCTTTGCAAGCGTCGATTTTCCCGAACCGTTATGTCCGAGCAGCGCAACAAATTCGCCTTTTTTCACCGAAAGCGACAAGTCCTTCAAAACGATTTTGGGACTTTCGTTTTCGTCTTCGATACCGTAGCCGAACACTACGTTTTTAACATCAATAAACTGCATTTTTCATCAACCTTTTTTGACTGCAAATAATATGCAGCCAGTATTTTGCCGCTGTCCTTTCAGAACATGAAATTAACAATATGCCGCGCAAGCGGCGACGGGCAGTAAGGAAATCAGCTTTTATTATATTCCCAACACATGTATTCGAACGTCAATTGATTTTTAAACCAAAATTTACGCCCTAATCCCATTCATTAAAAATAATATTTCCAATCGAAGTTGGATTCCAATATTTTACTTGCTTCAATTCTGCCTTAGATAGATTATGTTCACTGTAAGTAAATGCTGCATTTAAAATTTCAGCACCCACCATATTGTAATTCGCAAGTACATATAAATTTTCTTCAATGTTTATAAATGATTTCTCATTCATCGTAAGTTCATTTGTAAATGCAACAATCGGGTAATATTTATTCAAGAGAATATACATATTTTGTCTGCCAAAAGCAAAATGTGCATAAAAGTAGTTAGTATTATCAGGATTGCAAACATTATTCAGCTCCCAAAAACCTATATGAATTAAATAACAAGCTTTTTTGAAAGCACTATAATTATTTTGATCTAAAGGACAAACATCAATATCAAAAAAGCCTGTGATTCCTCTTTCCAACAACATAACAGTTCACCATAAATTCCGCTTTCACATCATTTACCGGGCTTTACTTCTGCCATATTGCAGTCGAACCGCACGGAAGCACAAGTCCCGTCTGAGTTGTTCTCAAACCGATCTCATCGGCAGACACCTCTCCGCCGAAACGCTGCTGCAATGTCACCCCAAGCATATACTGCATTACCGACGGCGAAAGTCCCGTTGTGTAGGAATTGAGAATAAAAAACTTAGAATCCTTATCAAGCAGCTTCGAACACATCTCCACAAGAGGAAAAAGCTGCTCCTCAAGCTTCCAGACCTCTCCTCCGGGGCCTCTTCCGTAGGACGGCGGATCCATGATAATTCCGTCGTATCTGTTGCCTCGGCGGATCTCCCTTTGGACAAACTTTACGCAGTCGTCGACTATCCATCTCACCGGACAATCCTCGGCATTTGACAGCTGAGCGTTTTCTTTTGCCCATGATACCATGCCCTTTGACGCATCGACATGGCACACCTTCGCGCCCGCTTTCAGACAAGCAAGCGTCGCTCCTCCGGTGTAGGCAAACAAATTAAGAATATTAAGCTGTCTTTTCTCCGATCTTATTATCCGATCGACAAACTCCCAATTGACTGCCTGTTCGGGGAAAATTCCGGTATGCTTGAAGCCCATGGGCTTCACACCGAAAACTATGTCCTTATATGCCACTTTCCAGACCTGCGGAAGCTTGCTGTAAACCTCCCAGCTTCCGCCGCCCGACTTTGAGCGGTGATATCTTGCGTGGGCTTTTTTCCAATATTTGTTCTCCTTATTGGTGTTCCAGATTATCTGGGGGTCGGGGCGGATCAGTATTTTGTCGCCCCAACGCTCCAGCCTCTCACCCGATGATGTATCTATAAGTTCATATTCTTTCCATATCGCTTCTCTCATTTTCATCTACCTCAAATTTATCCAAGACGCTCTTCTATCACCTTTGCGATCCTGTTTGCAAAATCATTTATTTCGTCGTAGTTTTCGCCCTCAAGCATTACTCTGATGAGCGGCTCGGTGCCGGACGCTCTCACGAGAACTCTTCCTCGTGTGCCGAGCTGTGACTCAACTTCTGCGATCACGCTTGTTACTTCTTCATCTGTTGTGTATTCGTTTTTCTTTTCGGTCACAACTGCAACATTTATCAACACCTGAGGGAATCTGTTCATAATTTTCGCAAGCTGCGAAAGAGTCTTTCCGCTGCGTTTAACTATGCTCAATGTCTGCGCTGCCGTAAGCTGTCCGTCACCCGTTGTTCCGTAGTCCAGGAAAATAACGTGACCCGACTGCTCGCCGCCAAGACAGTAATCCTTTTTGAGCATCTTTTCAAGAACATATCTGTCGCCCACTGCGGTTTCGGCAAAGCCGATGTCATTTTCCTCACAGAATTTGTAAAATCCCATGTTGGTCATAACGGTGCCCACAACCGTGTTGTTTTTAAGCATTCCTCTGTCCTTCAGATCCTTTGCGCAAATAGCTATCAAAAAATCACCGTCAACAAGCTCACCGTTTTCGTCAACGGCAAGACATCTGTCTGCGTCGCCATCAAAGGCAACACCGCAGTCCATGTTGTTTGCTTTGACATATTCTGCCAACCCTTCCGTGTGAGTTGAACCGCATTTTTCGTTTATGTTTATTCCGTTCGGCTCGCTGTTGATAATATGATAATCGGCGCCGAGCTTCGTGAACAGCTTTTCTGCGGTTGCGCTTGCAGAACCGTTCGAGCAGTCCACCGCAACCTTTACCCCTCTCAAGTCACCGTCAACGCTTTCAACAATATGGTCTATATAATTATCTACCGCATCGTCAATAACGGAAACGCTGCCGAGCTTTGAGCCTGTCGGGGTCGGGTACGGCTCCGCATTGTCAAGAACGATCGCCTCTATCTTCTCTTCAAGAGCGTCCGGAAGCTTGTAGCCCTCGTTGTTGAATATTTTTATTCCGTTAAATTCGTGAGGATTATGAGAAGCCGAAATCATTATTCCGGCGCTTGCTTTGTACTTTCTGACAAGATACGCCACCGCCGGCGTCGGAACCGTTCCGAGATGAACAACATTTGCTCCGACCGAGCATAAGCCTGCCGTTAACGCTCCCTCAAGCATATCCGATGACAATCTTGTATCTTTTCCTATAAGAACCGTTGGCTTTTTATCACCTTCGCCGTCTATCAAAACCATAGCGGCAGCCTTGCCGATATTCATGGCAAGCTCGCATGTAAGCTCCGTATTCGCTACGCCTCTTGCGCCGTCTGTTCCGAATAATCTACCCATATAAAAAACTCCTTCGTCAAAATGTCATATTAAACTAATATTCAAAATAAATATTAAATATATCTGTCTTTATAAAAAATGTCGAATTATTTTTCGCCGTCAAAAAGAGTCGGACTTCCGGGCATTACACCGTTCGGCGGAGCAATGTCCAGGTGCTGACAGGCGGCAAACGTCACGCATCTTCCCCGTGGGGTTCTGCTCAAAAAGCCTATCTGCATAAGATACGGTTCGTAAACGTCCTCTATTGTCACAGCTTCTTCGCCTATGGCAGCCGCAAGCGTTTCGATTCCGACAGGACCGCCGTTATAAAATCTGATTATGGCTTCAAGCATTCTCCTGTCGTTTGCGTCAAGGCCAAGCTCGTCTATTTCAAGCTTGTCAAGAGCGATCCTCGCAATATCGCAGGTTATCGAGCCGTTACCCATAACCTCGGCAAAATCACGAACTCTTTTCAAAAGTCTGTTTGCAATTCTCGGCGTACCCCTTGAACGTGACGCTATTTCAAGCGATCCGTCCATGTCGATCGGAATATTCAAAATTCCTGCGCTTCGGCGAACTATCTCCGCAAGCTCCTCGGGGGTGTAAAGCTCCAGCCGCAGAACTACTCCGAAACGATCCCGCAGCGGCGCCGTCAGCTGTCCTGCTCTCGTGGTTGCGCCGACCAAAGTAAACTTTGGCAGCGGCAGATGATACGACGCAGCCATCTGACCTTTTCCGGTGATTATGTCGATAGCAAAATCCTCCATCGACGGATAAAGAACCTCTTCCACCGCCCTGGAGATCCTGTGTATTTCGTCAATAAACAAAACATCGCCGGAGCTGAGATTCGTAAGCAGCGCCGCAAGGTCGCCGGGCTTTTCTATTGCGGGTCCCGAGGTTATTCTTATGTTAACGTTAAGTTCATTTGCGATGATCTGCGACAACGTGGTTTTTCCGAGTCCCGGCGGGCCGTAGAGCAAAACATGATCGAGGATCTCCCCTCGCTTCTTTGCGGCTTCGATAAATACTTTCAGATTTTCCTTGACCTTCTCCTGTCCTATGTATTCGTCAAGTGTTTTGGGGCGCAGGGGGTTATCGTTTCCCAAGGTATCCTCTGCAATTTCCGATGATGAAACAATTCTGTCCTCAAAGTCCATTTCTTCCACAGTTTATCCCCCTTATCTTTTGCCAAGCTCCAGCAGTGTTTTATGAATAAGCTCTTCAACCGGAAGATTTGCGTCAAAACCCGACAAGACAGGCATGACGTCATCGCTTGAATATCCAAGCACCGCAAGGGCTTCCGCTGCGTTTGGTATATTCCCCATGCCGAGGTCGGAAGCCGTTTTTGCCGGGAGTTTCACTCCGGTTTCTTTAATGCCGAGCTTTTTGATCTTATCTTTAAGCTCAAGTATTATTCTTTGAGCAAGCTTGTTTCCGACGCCTGCTGCTTTTGTCAGAGTTTTTGAATCGCCCGAGGCAATACAAACGGCTGTCTGCTCGGGAGAAAATTCCGAAAGAATAGCCAAACCGACCTTTGAACCTACTCCGCTGACGCTTGTCAGGATTTTAAAGCATTCTATCTCTTCGGCGCTTGTAAAGCCGAAAAGCTCCACAGCGTCTTCACGAACCGCCATGTAAGTGTACAATGTAACTTCGCTTCCGATCTGCGGCATATCTCTGAGACTTGAAAGCGACGTGCTGCATTTATAACCGACTCCGCCGCATTCTACAACCGCAAAGTTTTGAGCGCGGTGGATCAGAGTTCCTTTTAAACTGTATATCATTAGCTTTTTATTCCCTTTCGAGTTAAAAATTCCTTTAGCGGAGAACCGTTGGCCTGAGTATGACAGATTGCAATTGCGAGTGCGTCCGCCGTATCGTCGAGTTTCGGCATTTTTTCAAGCTTTAAAAGTCTTTTTGTCATTTCCATGACCTGCTCTTTTTTGGCTTTTCCGTATCCCGTAACCGCCGTTTTGACCTGAAGCGGCGTGTATTCAAAAACAGGAATAGATCTAAGCTTTGCCGCAAGAAGAATAACTCCCCTCGCCTGAGCAACGTCTATCGCAGTTTTTTGATTATTCTGAAAGTACAGCTTTTCAACAGCCATAACATCGGGCTTGCACTTGTCGAGAACGGTGTTCATCTCTTTAAAGATAATTTCAAGACGCAGATCAAAGCTTTGGCTTGAATTAGTTAATATTGCTCCGTAACCAAGAGTGCGGTACTTATTGTTATAAAATTCAATACCGCCGTAGCCAACGATGGCATAGCCGGGATCGATCCCTAATACTACCATTTTACTTCTCCGTTAATCATAAAAAATTTCCATATTTAAAACATTATAACACATTTACACACATTGGGCAATATGTTTTTTATACTCTATTGGGCATAACAAATGTCAAATTTATATAGAAATTTATAAGATACAAAATCACTATCCACAACTTAAGTGCAGAGTGAATGTATTCAGGGTTGGGGGTTATGGTGACGTCCATAAATGTTAAATAGACCCAAAGTTTTGGGTCGACAGGAACAAATCATTAAGTTGTGGTCAGTGGATACAAATTACAAAAAAGGCTTCGGTGATCAAAGATGAAAAAATTCAATGACAGGTCAATTATTGTTTTTGCAGTGATTTTTATTTGTATGGTTTTGTGTTCGTGCGGTCAGGCTGTTATAAACAGCGAAAGCGATGAGATAAGGCTTTACTCGTGGGAGTACGCCGGGGATTACGGTATTAAGGCAAATTTATCGTTTGAAAACGACAACGCAGTACTCACCGTTCGAAGCAAAGATGAGTACTGCGAAATTAGCGGATTGTGTGTGTTTGGAGAGGACAGCTTTGTGATCATTGACAACTCTTTGAAAAAAGAGTATTTTTTCGGTTACACTCTTTCAGGATTGGGGCTTGAATTGACTTACAATGAAAACAGGATCAAATTTAAAAAAACAGAAAAGAAATAGCATCAATCCTTTGCCGCCGTACCGCTTTGTGCTGCGGCATTGTTTTTTGTGATGCAGCTGCCCTGTATTTTTGCGATCGCATCGTACACAAAGCCGCATTTCAAAACTTCGTTTTCGGTATTTTTGTGAGAGTTATAATCTATATCCTTGACTGTTCTTCTTCGTTCTTCACGGGGTTTTATTTCTTTTTGTGTTTTCATAATACAATTCCTCCGGAAATATTTATTATTGTTTTTTGCTCTGAGATTTTGAGTTGGGAATTTTCTAATCACTGTCCGCAACTTAAGAATTTGTTCCTGTCGAACCAAGAAGTCAGTTCTATTTTATTGCATCGACATCACCCTATCGGGGCTTACGCCCCGAACCCTGCATACATTCACTCTCCTCTTAAGTTGTAGATAGTAATTTCATAATATTTTTATGACACCTGCCGTTAGCAGCTGTCGATTCTGCCTTACTGATATTTTTTACTTTTTGAGAAGATATTATTCATCGTGCAAGGCTCGGCGAAATCCCGTTTTATCTTAATTTAAACTCAAATAAAAATTATCATTTTTTCTTCGGAACGCTTTTTCTAAGTGTATAATTTGGGCTGGCAGCAGACGAGCAGAAGCCAACTTACCGTTACAAAATGTAAGGCGGCATCACCGGCGGACGTGTGCCCGCTTTGTCTAAATGTATAATTTTGGCAGACAGCAGACGAGCGCAAGCCAACTTACCGTCACAAAATGTAAGGCGGCAT
>CACYDY010000330.1 GCA_902773245.1 uncultured Ruminococcus sp. | reverse complement strand
TCGCAGAAAAAGTTGCCGAGATTAAAGGAATTACTGCCGACGAAGTTTTGAGTGTTACCTATAACAACGCACTTAAATGTTTCGGAATTAACTAAAAAGGTTGGGGCAAAAGACTCGCACCATTAAGGACAACAACTTTAAAGTACGAGCATTGCGAAAAATAAGAGAAAAGAGAGAAGCTTCGGCTTCTCTCTTTTACTTTTGTTTGGTATTTACTATTTCAAAATAACATTCAACATAATTTTCACGTCGTTGATATTAACAACCCCATCGTCATTCATATCTTGGGTGCTAATATCAACTGATTTATTATCTATGATAATTTTGAGCAATGCACTTAAATCAAGCGAGTTCACCACATTATCCTTATTTATATCTCCTTTTTTCACGGGAGGATTAGTTGAGTCTGCTAAAATCTCAGCAATATAGCGCCAATTATAGCAGTCTTTATTGTTTACAAGCTCATAGCCGACTTTATAGCTATTATAATCATTTTCAACTGCAATTGTTTTTTCGTTAGCGTCAACAAATTCTATATCATCAAAGAAAAAGTCTACGCCATTATTTCCCGATGGAATAACCAAAGCGAATGAATGATATTTCGAAGGATTTAGGCTTGATATATTGATTGTTTGAGTGCTCCACTCGGTATCGAATTTCAAATCAAACCCCACTTTGCCGTCTTGCATCATACCATTTGCATCCATTCTGATGCTTAATCCATTAGACAATGTTTGCTTTTTTGACGACTTGGTTTTCATTCTTATTGATTTTGTTCCTGTTGGAATTGTGCCAACATTTAACGGAATTGAAAGCGCTTTCGCACTATCTGAATACGAAACTACGTGCAAATATTTGTTCGATTGAGTTGTTCCACCACCGGCAATTGATGAAATAATTAGACTACCGTCAAAATTACCAACATAACGCCTGCTCCTAATAAAAATGTTGATTAAAAAAAATCGAGTATTCATAACTGAAATCCCTTATGAACACTCGATATGGTGCGACGGTTGAAATAGGAACAAGAAAGCAAGCCACTAACAGAGTCAAGAAGGCACATTTTTATTAAATTCCATTTTGTAATACAATATATTCACCAAATGAAGATTTTTTATGAAGGATAAAAAACAATAAAAACTTTTATAAACAATGAAATTATATATACATAAAGACACCGATCATAAAGTGATTTTATGACAGGTACTTTCATTAGCTTTATATTGTTAACATCAATTGATTATTAAGCCAGCTTTCTTGCTTTGCTTCATGAATTTGATCGGTAGGGAGCGCACTACCGAGTAAAAACGGAGAATTTGGATTATGTTTTCTCATGTTTTCCTTGACTAATTCCGCATTGGTATTAGCATAGCAATATTTACACAAATGTCCGCAGGTATCATAAGCACCGATGTCTGTTCCCAAAAGGCAAGCACATTGACCGTTTCGTTGATTGGTCTTTCGTTTCGGAACACTTAACTTCGAATGCAGTGCAGTTTCAAATGTGTTTACAGTCATACAACCTGAACAATCTGCACCAAATTGTGCGAGTTCATCACCCCCGGCACAAGGGCGGATTGTCATACCGTATTTTTTACTTATACGAACAAATTCTTTCCCTAACATGATACGCTCGTCTTTCGTTACCGCTCTTGCTTCGGGAAAATTTCGTTCTACCTTTTTGTAAATATCAATAAAACTAATAACACATGTATGTGTATAGCCGCAAAGGGTTTTTGCCATTTTTTCAAAATCACTTATATGTCGCTTAGCAGAATATTCATTACTGATGAATATTGGGTCATAGCGCCAACCTATGCTATCTACACCTACAATTTTGGAAAGATTTATAAAATCCCTCATTATAATTTCTTTATCCGGTACATTCGGTTCAATATCTTTCCCGTAAGGTGTAATGGTGACAAACCAATATTGACCATACGGTTTTAAAGCGTCCATGTGGGGCAACATAGGTGCCGGATTTTTTGTGCAAAACGCAATTAGGTCGACAACATTTGGTGAAAGGCTGTATCTTGTTACAGAAGACGGATTATATGGATTGCGTACCAATACATATCCTTCTTTAAGTCGGTTTAAAAACCACTTTGAATAAAAAGCAGGTATGTCGGTTCTCATACCGGTCTGGATAATCATTTAATCACCTTTGCCTATCGTAGTTAATACCTATATAATAAAATGCGATAATACAAAGATGTTAAAATGCAACGCCATCTCTTAAATCAGCAATCGTAATGTTATAAAAATAATCGTGAACTATATTGTCAAATTTTTTCCACATAGGGAGCGTCTTACAAAAAGACTCTCGTGGACAGATTGCAGCATCCTTATCAAGGCATGCTACGGTTGCAAGAGTTCCTTCTGTTATTTCTAATATTTCTCCCACCGTATATTCGTTAGGCAATCTAAGTAGACGGTATCCACCGCCTTTTCCGCTGGAGCCCTTTACAATTTTTTTGCTGACAAGAAGCTTGACAACAATCTCCAAATATTTTTTTGATATTCCTTGCCTTTCTGCTATTGCTTCCAAAGGAATCGGAATACCCTCCGGTTGTTCTGCAAGGTCAATCATAAAACGAATAGCGTATCGTCCTTTTGTTGAAATCATAAAAGCAACTCCTTTCTGCGTATACATTTTACCGCATATCAATATGGAAAATCAATAAAAAATAAAAAAAATTAAAAATTTTCCTATTTACCTATTGACAAAGTAGGCAAATAGGTGTATTATAGTGTCATCGAATTTGAGCAAACACAAACGAAAGGAGAAGAATGCTATGAAAACAAAGTTCAAAGAATATACAAACATAATGTGTTGTTGTCGAATGTTGTTCTCCCGGGCATATCAGTATGGCCAGGTGCATTCGTCTACTTTGTGTTGTCGTTGTACCGATGTATAACATTTCATGATGAAATGTAATTATGCCATTTGCCCGGGAGCCTATAAAAAGGTCCCGGTTTTTTTGTGCTCAGATTCCACAAGTTAAAATATAATCATTTGAAATGAGGTAAATAAAAATGAAAAACTTATTTAGAAAATCACTCGCTTTATTTTTTGTATTAATACTTACAGTACTTGCTTTTGCAGGATGCGGAAGCAAAAAGGGTAATGAAGTTTACAGAACGCTTGACGAAATAAAAAAAGACGGCACAATCAATATTGGCGTTTTCTCCGATAAAGATCCTTTCGGCTATGTTGATGAAAATGGTAAATATCAAGGTTATGATGTTTACTTCGCAGAGCGTATAGGTAAGGATCTCGGTGTTAAGATTAACTATGTTTCCACCGAGGCTGCAAACCGCATTGAATATTTACAGACAGGTAAGGTTGATATTATTCTTGCAAACTTTACCGTAACCGAAGAGCGTGCGCAAGAGGTTGACTTTGCACTTCCGTACATGAATGTTGCACTTGGTGTTGTTTCACCCGACGACGCAGTTATCACATCTCTTGATCAGATCGGAAAAGATGATAAAGTAATCGTTATCTCCGGCACAACTGCTGAAACTTATCTTGAAAAGAATAACCCTGAAATTAAACTTCAAAAATATGATGCTTATGCGGAGGCTAAAACGGCATTTGAAAACAAAAACGGTGTTGCTTGGGCAAATGATAACACAGAAGTAATCGCATTTGCACTTGAAAATAAAGGATATACGGTTGGTATTCCCTCACTTGGAAGTGCAGACACAATAGCTCCCGCTGTAACAAAGGGAAATAAAACTTTGCTTGATTGGTTGAACAATGAGATTATTGAACTTGGAAAAGAGAACTTCTTCCACAAAGACTATGAAGCAACATTACTTGATACCTACGGCAAAGACTATGAAGATACTCTTGTTGTAGAAGGCGGCGGAGAATACGCTGAAAACTTAAATGTCAGCGATAAAGGTACAATTACCGTTGCGGCATCTACTACACCGCATGCAGAAATTTTAGCAGAAGCTGCAAAAATTCTTAAAAAGGATGGTTGGACACTTAAGGTAACAGAGTTTCAGGATTATGTGCAGCCTAACTTAGTAGTTGACGGCGGCGAATTTGACGCAAACTATTTCCAACATGTTCCTTATCTTGATGACTTCAACAAAGAAAACGGAACAAAGCTTGTATCTGTAGCCGGAGTACATTATGAACCTTTCGGTATCTATCCCGGTACCAAGTCAAATCTTTCGGATCTTAAAAAAGGTGATGTAATCGCAGTTCCCAACGATACAACAAATGAAGCAAGAGCACTTCTTCTTTTGCAGGCAAACGGTGTTATAAAGCTTAAAGACGGAGCAGGACTTGCCGCTACAACCAAAGATATTGTAGAGAACAAATACAATATTACTATAAAAGAACTTGAAGCTGCACAGGTTTCTCGTGTTAAAGGCGAAGTAGCATTCGTTGTACTGAACGGAAACTATGCTCTCGAAGCAGGCTTCTCGGTTGCACACGATGCGGTAGCATACGAAAAAAGTGACTCCGAAGCGGCAAAGACTTATGTAAATGTTCTTGTTGTAAAGGAAGGTAACGAAAACAACGAAGGTATAAAAGCTCTTGTAAAAGTTTTGAAATCTGACGAAATCAAAAAGTTTATTAACGATAAATATGACGGAGCCGTAGTTCCTTACGAAGAATAAAAAAATAATGCAGGTAGTGATACTAAAGGTGCTACCTGCATTTAGCAATTTAAAAAGGAAGGTTGTATGATGAATACTTCATATATTGAGATTCGAAATCTCTCAAAAAAATATACAGTTAAGGATAATTCGGTTGAAGCTTTAAAAGGAGTATCATTAACAATTCCTAAGAATGAGATATTCGGAGTAATAGGGTTATCGGGTGCCGGAAAAAGTACACTTGTAAGATGCATTAACCTATTGGAAAAACCTGATGATGGTGAAGTAATAATTGACGGGCAAAACTTATTGGAGCTAAGTAAGCAAGAGCTTCGCCTGAAAAGGCAGAAGATAGGAATGATTTTTCAGCACTTTAATCTCCTTGAACAACAAACGGTTCTTGAAAATGTATGCTTTCCTTTGGAAATCAGACGAGTTCCCAAAGCGGAAAGAAAGAAAAAAGCGCTTGAGTTTCTTGAAAAAGTAGGGCTTGCCGACAAAGCAAACGCATATCCTTCGCAGTTATCCGGTGGACAAAAGCAACGTGTTGCCATAGCCAGAGTCTTAACAAATGAACCGGAAGTTCTACTTTGTGATGAAGCAACAAGTGCATTAGATCCCGAAACAACAAAAAATATTTTAAATCTTTTAAAACATATTCATGACACAATGGGAATTACCATTGTGATTATCACTCATGAGATGAGAGTTATTAAAGAAATATGCACACAGGTTGCGGTACTTGATAACGGTGTTGTACAAGAATGTGGCAGTGTAAAAGATGTTTTTGAAAATCCGCAGTCTAAATCGGCAAAACGGCTTTTACTAATCGGAGAAACGGAGGAAGCAAATTATGTTGGATAAAGAAATGGTGAAAATGCTTTTCGAGGGTGTGCGAGATACCTGCTATATGACATTGGTATCCACATTTTTCGGTTATCTTATCGGTTTGCCTCTAGGCATTTTTTTAACACTCACCGACAAAGATGGTCTTACGCCGAATAAAGCAATTTATAGCTTACTTGATGTCATAATCAATATTACAAGAAGTGTACCGTTTTTAATTCTTCTCATCGTTGTTATGCCTCTTACAAAAGCAATTGTAGGAAAAAGTTATGGTTCAACAGCAACCATAGTTCCATTGACAATAGCCGCCGCACCGTTAATCGGCAGAATGGTTGAATCTTCTTTGAAAGATGTAGGAAAAGGTGTAATAGAAGCCGCTGTGAGCATGGGAGCAAAGACCGGCACAATTGTTCGCAAGGTTTTAATCGGAGAAGCAAGGACTTCTCTTCTTACCGGCGTTGCTATTGTACTTGGAACCGTACTTGGTTATTCTGCAATGGCAGGTGTTGTCGGAGGTGGCGGACTTGGTGATATTGCTATTAGATACGGATACTACCGATACGAAACGGGAATAATGCTCATAACTTTAGTATTTATTATTGCCGTTGTGCAGGTTATGCAAGGAATCGGCTCGTTCGTTGCTAAAAAGTTTGACCACAGAAGCAAATAAGCGGGTGAATGTATATGGATTGGAACGTTATTATTTCCTATTTACCACGCTATAAAGATGCCTTGCTTTTAACACTTCGTATAGGTTGGCAAGGCGTCTTGTTTGCGTTAATTACAGGGATATTATGTGCACTGGTTATATACCTGAAAATACCGGTTTTGCGACAGATTATCGGTATTTACATAGAAGTGTTTCGAAATACACCTCTTTTAGTGCAGTTGTTTTTTATATATTTTGCACTTCCAAAAATCGGGCTCCAGCTTTCTCCTGAGGCATGTGGCGTTCTCGGCTTAAGTTTGCTCGGTGGAGCGTATATGGCAGAAACTATCAGAAGTGGACTTGAAAATATTGCTGTCATTCAATCGGAAAGTGCCGAAAGCTTGGGAATGAGCAAGTCACAAACATTTCGCTATGTGATTTTTCCGCAAGCACTGTCATCAAGCGTTCCCGGCATTATGGCAAACGTTATTTTTCTTTTAAAGGAAACGAGTGTGTTTTCTACTATAAGTCTTATGGATTTAATGTTTACCGCAAAAGATCTTATAGGTATGTATGCCAAGACTATCGAGTGTTTAACTATGCTTGTAGTGTTCTATTTAATAATGATTTTGCCTGTTTCAATTCTCGGTAACATACTTGAAAGGAGACTTCGCTTTGCAGAATTTGGGTCTTGATGTTTTTTTTAAGGGGACTAACTTTTTAAGGCTCCTTGATGGACTGTGGGTTGCCGTTCGCATAAGTCTTATCTCGGTTGCAATCAGCATTATTCTCGGAATAGCAGTAGGTGTACTGATGACTTCAAAGAGTCGCATAATTAAAGTTGTTTCCAAGATTTATTTAGAAATAGTTCGAATTATGCCGCAAATGGTTCTTTTGTTTATTGTTTATTTTGGTAGCACCCGTGTGTTCCGATGGAATATTTCCGCAGAAATATCTGCAATTATCGTTTTCAGCTTTTGGGGAGTTGCGGAAATGGGCGACTTGGTTCGAGGAGCGCTAATCTCCATTCCGAAAATTCAGTATGAAAGCTCCGAAGCATTGGGAATGGCTGCAAGCCAAACTTACCTTTACATTATTCTTCCCCAAACTGTCAGGCGATTGATACCGTTGTCGATAAATCTTATCACAAGAATGATTAAAACAACAAGTCTTGTTATGATGATTGGAATTGTTGAGGTGTTGAAGGTTGCACAGCAAATCATTGAAGCAAATCGGCGTGTATCTCCAAACGCAACTTTCGGTGTATTTGCCGTTGTATTTTTATTATATTTTTTGATTTGCTGGCCAATCAGCAGGCTTGCATCTTATTTAGAAAAAAGGTGGGCATAAACTATGAAACAAAGCTTACTTGAAATAAAGCATTTAAATAAAGCTTACGGAGAAAATATTATTCTTAAAAGTTTTAACTTAAAGGTAGAAAAGGGCGATGTAGTTGTCGTCATAGGCCCATCGGGTTGTGGTAAAAGTACATTGCTTCGGTGTATAAATGCTTTGGAAGATATTCAGGGCGGTGAAATACTTATTGGCGGAGAGCCTATTAGTCGAAATGCAAAAAATATATCTACCATGCGTCAGAAAGTCGGAATGGTGTTTCAAAGCTATGATCTTTTTCCGCACAAAACTATTTTGGATAATGTCTTACTTGCACCCATAAAGGTACAAAAACGCAAGCGTAATGAAGTAGAGAAAGAGGCATTAGAGCTTCTTGGCAAGGTAGGGCTTGCAGATAGAAAAAATGATTATCCGAGACAACTTTCCGGAGGACAAAAACAAAGGGTAGCAATTGTACGGGCTTTGATAATGCACCCTGATATACTGTTACTTGATGAAATCACTGCCGCACTTGACCCGGAAATGGTTCGTGAGGTGTTGGAGGTTGTCATCTCCCTTGCAAAGTCCGGTAGTACAATGATGATTGTAACCCATGAAATGGCTTTTGCTAAAGCAATCGCAACACGGGTACTTTTCCTTGAAAACGGAGAAATTGTAGAAGAAAGCAAAGAACCAAAGGCGTTTTTTGAGTCACCCCAAACAGAACGCGCCAAAAAGTTTTTGAAATCTTTTGAATATTGATACACTGCATAACGGAGGTGGGATAATGCGACAAATACTATGCTATGGGGATTCCAACACATGGGGTTTAATTCCCGGTACTAATGAACGCTATCCTTGGGGTGTTCGCTGGACAAGCTTGCTTCAAGAGAAATTAAAAGACAAAGATGTTCGCATTTTAGAAGAGGGATTATGCGGAAGAACAACCATTTTTGAAGACGCTTACCGTGAAAATAGAAACGGTTTGAAGTCATTACCGCTTATTTTAGAGTCCCATGCTCCGATTGATGCAGCAATAATAATGCTCGGTACCAACGACTGCAAATCTATTTACAAGGTAAATTCGACTCAAATTGCAAAGGGACTTTCTTTATGTGTGGATGAATTGCTGAAATATATACCGTCTGGGAATATTCTGATTGTTTCCCCGATTCATTTCGGAGAAAGAGTCTGGGAAAAGGATTATGACCCGGAATTTGACCGTACTTCCGTTAATACAGTCCTACAGCTTAAAGAGGCATATCAGCGTGTCGCAGACGAAAAGAAAATTCGTATGATTGCCGCATCAGATTATGCTAATCCGAGCGAAATTGATCAAGAACACATGGAACCGCATGGTCATGCTTCTCTTGCTGAAGCAATTTATAAGGTGGTAGAGGGTATTTTATGCTAAATCAATTTTCAAGAACAGAATTACTTTTCGGCAAAGACACTATGGAAAAATTAGCCAACTTTCGTGTTGTTGTGTTCGGAATAGGCGGAGTTGGCGGATATGTGTGTGAAGCATTAGTCAGGAGCGGAATTGGTGCATTTGACTTAATTGATGACGATAAGGTTTGTCTGACAAATCTTAATCGGCAGATTATTGCAACAAGAAAGACAGTCGGTCAATATAAGGCAGAGGTTATGAGGGAGCGAATTCTTGAAATCAATCCGCAAGCAGATGTTAGAATTCATAAGTGTTTCTTTTTACCTGAGAATTCTGATGAGTTTCCTTTTGAAGAATATGATTATGTGGTCGATGCAGTTGATACCGTGTCCGCAAAACTGGAACTTGTTATGAAATGCAAAGAGACTGATACACCTATCATCAGCTGTATGGGCGCAGGTAACAAACTTGATCCTACGGCTTTTCGAGTTGCTGATATTTATAAAACCAAGGTTGACCCTCTTGCAAGAGTGATGCGCCGAGAGTTGAAAAAGCGCGGTGTGAAAAAATTAAAGGTTGTGTATTCCGAGGAACAACCAATCCGTCCTATTGAAGATATGGCAATATCTTGCCGTTACCACTGCATTTGTCCACCCGGAACAAAACGACACTGCACGGACAGAAGAGATATTCCCGGCAGCACTGCATTTGTTCCGTCTGTCGCAGGACTGATTATTGCAGGTGAGGTCATTAAGGATTTATCCTTAATATAAAGGAGCATTTACCAAATGGCAAAAGAAATTACGATTGAAGAATTGGAACAAATCGAATCTTCAAAATTTATAATTGATATTCGCAACAAAGATAGTTTTGAAAAAGGAACTTATCCGAATGCGGTAAATATTCCTTTAGATGTGTTTAATACGAATATGATAAACATCGATAAAACAATTCCTGTTTATATTCTATGTCAAACAGGACAACTGTCGATTGATGTTGCCGATTCTTTGGAAGATTTGGGCTTTAATGCTTACAATGTAAAAGGCGGATATTACAGTTATTTGAAAAATAAATTTCGACGTATGCTTGCAAACGAGGAAGAAATTGTCGCAAGGCGCCAAAATGCAGAGCGCAGCATAATTAAAAAATACCGCAAACAGATTTGGTCGCCTTTTACAAAAGCATTGAATGAATATCAGCTGATTAATGACGGGGACCACATAGCGGTTTGCATTTCAGGCGGTAAAGATTCCATGCTTATGGCCAAGCTTTTTCAAGAATTACTGCGTCACGGCAAGCAGAATTTTGAGGTTGTTTTCCTTGTGATGAATCCCGGATATAACGATTTGAATTACAGTGCAGTTGTGGAAAATGCAAAGCTATTGGGAATTCCAATCGAGGTGTTCAACACTGAAATATTTGATATCGTAGCAGATCAGGGCGGATCACCATGTTATCTGTGTGCCAGAATGCGCAGGGGTTATCTTTACAGTAAAGCAAAAGAACTTGGCTGTAATAAGATTGCACTTGGGCATCATTATGATGATGTTATTGAAACAATACTTATGGGAATGCTTTATGGTGCACAGATTCAGACCATGATGCCAAAGCTACACAGCACTAATTTTTTGGGAATGGAACTGATTCGTCCTATGTATTTGATTCGAGAAAAAGACATTATCCGTTGGCGAGATTATAATGATTTGCACTTTATTCAATGTGCATGCCGTTTGACAGAAAGTTGTGCTTCTTGTGGAGGCACAGAGCAAGGCTCCAAACGAGGTGCGGTTAAAGAATTGATTCGCAATATTGCAGAAAAAGACCCTCAGATAGAAAAAAACATTTTTCGAAGCGTGGAAAATGTAAATCTAAATACTGTGATTGCGTATAAGCAAGACGGTGTCCAACATCATTTCCTGGACAGTTATATGAAGAAAGGAACAAATCAGGATGGAAAACAAACCAACAAGTGAACAGCTTGAAAAATATGAAAAACTGAAGAATTATTTACGAGAACTGGGTAGTGTAGCGGTTGCTTTTTCAAGTGGTGTTGATTCGACTTTTTTACTATATGTCGCAAAGGAAGCGCTGGAAAATAAGGTTATTGCTGTCACCGCACAATCCTGTTCTTTTCCTGCCCGAGAACTGAACGAAGCAAAAATCTTTTGTGAAAAGAATCAGATAAGACACACTATCTGCAATTCCGAGGAACTTGAAATTGAGGGATTTTGTAAAAATCCGACGAATCGCTGCTATCTTTGCAAGCGAGAATTATTTGAAAAAATCCTGAAGATTGCGAGGGATGAAAATATCACCGCAGTTGCCGAAGGCTCAAACCTTGATGACAACGGAGATTACCGTCCGGGACTTCAGGCTGTGCGTGAACTTGGAATACACAGTCCGCTTCGTCATATTGAATTTACAAAAGAAGATATTCGTGTATTATCCAAATATCTGGGACTTCCAACATGGAACAAGCAATCGTTCGCCTGCCTGTCTTCACGCTTTGTATATGGCGAAACGATTTCAAAAGAAAAACTAGAAATGGTC
Source organism: uncultured Ruminococcus sp. (assembly GCA_902773245.1). Taxonomy (GTDB): domain Bacteria; phylum Bacillota; class Clostridia; order Oscillospirales; family Acutalibacteraceae; genus RUG592. Next base: position 7,116 of record CACYDY010000330.1, on the reverse strand, counting down.
GATAAAGCTGAACAGTTACTGCTTGAACTCAAATTTCATCAGGTGCGGGTACGTATTCATGGTTTAATGGCACGCATTGAGATTATGCCGGAAGAATTTGAAAGATTAATTGAAGAAAACATACGCAAACAGATAACAAATGCTTTTGCAAGCTATGGAATTACATATGTGTCTTTGGATCTTATGGGATATAGAACAGGCAGTATGAATGAAATCTTAAAATAGCAATAACAAGTTGGTGATAATATGTGTGAATTATATGGCTTTTCCGGAGGAAGAGAACGGACTTTAAACAGTGAACTTTCCGTTTTCTTTTCCCACTCGGATAAAAATCCCCACGGGTGGGGGTTCGCAGCTTTTTCCGAAAGCGAAAGATATATTCAGAAAGAAGCTCTGTCAGCATACAAAAGCGAAAATGTTAAAAGTATGCTGAATAAACCGATTGCGTATAAAAACGCTGTTGCGCATATTCGTCTAGCGACAATCGGTCTTGATGAATATAACAATTCTCATCCATTTTTTAAAGAGGATAATAGCGGCCGCATGTGGACACTGATACATAACGGAACAATTTTTGAAAGCGATTTGGTTGCCAAATACATTTATTCGCAAAACGGAGCTACGGACAGTGAAAGAGTATTACTTTTTCTGATTGACAGTATTAATGAGAAAATCGCCGAAAATGGCAGAGCACTCAGTAAAAAGGAACGATTTGACGTTGTTGATAATACTGTCAGTCTGCTTTCACCAAAAAATAAACTTAATCTGATTATTTATGATGGCGAACAGATGTATGTGCATACCAATTATAAAAACACTCTATATTATTATAAAAGTTATGAAGGTGTAACTTTTTCAACAACGCCCTTAAATGACGAAAACTGGCAACCTTTCCCTATGATGACGGTTGTTGCCTTCGAAAACGGAAAAGTTAATTTTACAGGTGAGTGTCATAATAATGAATACATTCCGGATGAAAAAAGCATCAGGGCATTATATATGGCATATTCTATTTTGTGATGAAAATGAGGTTGTCAAAATGACTGAAAGAATAAAAGATCTTCTTTATAAAAAATACATTCTGATTTCCGAAAAAGAGCGGGAGCATTATATCGGAGTTGAAATTGAATTGCCGATTGTCAATTTATCAGGAGAAGCAACAAATCATAAGCTCTGTCAGGAAGTGTTTTGCAAGGCGGTTTCTCATTTTTCTTTTGCTCCTTCAAAATATGACAAAAACGAGGTTTGCCATGAAGCTGTAAGTAATGAAAATGGTGATATTTTATCGTTTGATTGCTCTTATAACAATCTTGAAATATCTTTTGGAAAAGAAAAAAATCTGCTTTCGGTGAAAAACAGATTTAACGAATATATCCGTTTTTTCAACACAGAGCTTTCAGAAAGCGGTCACATCATTACCGGAATGGGAATACACCCGTTTTATAAAAGCTGCAGTAAGGATTATATTCCAACAGGCAGATATCAGATGCTTGAGGGATATCTTAAGAAAAGTGATGGCTGGAAAAAAGAGGGAGGTTTTCATCCGTATTCCGCCTTCGGCACGTTTGCAAGTTCGACACAGATGCAGCTTGATGTGAATAAATCAAGCCTTATTGAAACGCTTGAAACCTTTTCTTTGCTTGAGCCGATAAAGTCGCTCTTATTTGCAAATTCGCTTATGCCGTATGATGAGCCAAGATATCTTCTTACCAGAGATATGCTTTGGGAACACAGTACCCACGGAATCAATCCACGCAATATCGGTGTGCATGATGTCGTCCCCAAAACGGTGGATGAGCTTCTTGAATACATTTCATATACTAGTATTTTCTGCACGGAGAGAGAAGGAAAATATCTGTTTTTCAGCCCGATTCCGATTACAGAATATTTTCCAAAAGAAACCATTGAAGCGGAGTATTATGAAAACGGAAAGTATTATCCGTACAGTTTTAAGCCTGAGGTTGAAGATTTAAATTATCTCAGAACATACAAATTTTTAGATCTCACTTCAAGAGGAACCATTGAATACAGAAGCCTTTGCACACAGCCGCTTTTTGAAGCTTTTGACGCCATAGCATTTCAGCTTGGCTTATCGGAAAAAATCCACGAGTTAAAAGAGATATTTGAGAGCGATAATGTTTTATATCATCACAGCTTTACGGCAAACGAACTGCGAAAAGAATTCAACAAGGGGCATCAGCCGGATTTCATTGATGAAGATAAACTAAAAAGCCTACTTTATCGCATTACAAAGCTTTCTGAAACTGGACTTAAAGAAAGAGGCTTCGGCGAAGAAAAGCTTTTGAAATCAGTTTTTGGGAGAATAGAAACTCTTTCTTCCCCGGCAAAAGATATGAAGGTTATGCTTGAAAAAGGCAAAAGCATGAAGGACATAATATTAGCTTATTCGCAATTATAAGCCACAAGGAGCAAGACTATGATTGACTTAAAAATCGAGGATGTAAAGAGTTTTCTTTTTGACGGAAGCATCGGGCTGGAAAAAGAGGCACTGCGTATTTATGATGATGGCACTTTTTCTAAGTCAGCTCATCCGTTTGCGGACAATAAGAACATAGTCAGAGATTTTTGTGAAAATCAGGTTGAAATAAATACCAATGTAACGCACAGCGCTGAAGAAGCTGTTGCCGAATTACAAAAATATGAGCGGCAGGTTACTGAAAAACTCAGCACTCTTGAAAAGCCGGAGCTGTTGTGGCCGTTTTCAAACCCGCCATATATCGAAAGTGATGAAGATATTCCTGTCGCTGAGTTCAAGGGAATACATAGCGAAAAAACAAAATACCGCCATCATCTTTCACGCAGATACGGCAAATATAAAATGACATTTTGCGGCATTCATTTTAATTATTCGTTTTCGGATAAATTGCTGAAACTATGCTGTCCGGAGTCATACGGCGAGGATTTTACTGCATTTAAGAATGACATTTATCTTCATCTTGCGAAAAATTCGGTCACTAACGGCTGGCTTATCAATGTCCTTTTTTCAGCATCCCCGCTTCTTGACGGTTCATTTCTGAAAAAGGGTGAAAAAGGAAAAACGGATTTCCTTTCTATGGCTTCGGTCAGGTGCAGCGAGCTCGGCTACTGGAATCACTTTGTTCCGGTTCTTGATTACAGCAGTATTGAAGCCTACGCTGGCAGCATAGAGAAATATATTGATAACGGACTTATATCAAGCCAGACAGAGCTTTATTACCCCGTAAGACTGAAATCAAAGGGCGAAAATAATCTTGAGAGGCTTAAAACTGAAGGAGTTGACCATATCGAAATCAGAAATATTGATTTAAACCCGTTTGCTTTTGGCGGTATATCTCTTGAAGATTTGAAATTTCTGCAGGTGTTTACAGTTTATAATATCTGCACCCCTACCGAAGAAATGGCCGAAAAAAGGCAAGTTACCTGTGTGCAGAATTTTAAAATTGCGGCAAGTTATGATCTGAATAATTCATTCATTATGACAGAAAACGGAGAAATTGAGAATGTTTACACTGCGTCATTGCAGATTCTTGAAAAAATGGAAGTTTTTTTCTTCTCTCAAAATATAGATGTTTCTGCGGTTATAAACTTTCAGAAAAATAAGCTTTTAAATAATGAGCGGTATGCTCAAAAGGTATTTGACATGTTTTCGAATGGCTTTACGAAAAAAGGTCTTCAATTTATAAAGAATCGTATATAAATAGATTGCGGAGAAATAAAAATGACAAATTATGATATAATAGAAAAGCTTTACAATGAGAAAAATCTTTCCGATGAAGAGCTTATGCAATTAATTCAAACAAGTGAATATGATAAGAAGCTTTTTGAAAAAGCCGATAGCAGACGCAGGGAAATCTATGGTGATGAGGTTTATCTTAGAGGACTTATTGAATTTACAAATTATTGCAAAAATAATTGTTATTACTGCGGTATTAGGCGTGGTAATTCAAATGCTGTAAGATACCGTATGACAAAGGAAGAAATTCTTTCAACGTGCCGAAAAGGGTTTGAACTCGGTTTTAGAACCTTTGTACTTCAGGGTGGCGAAGACCCATTCTTTACAGATGAAAAGATATGTCAAATTGTTTCTGAAATAAGAAGCAAATTTCCCGAGTGTGCTATCACTCTTTCAATTGGTGAAAAAAGCCGTGACAGCTACCGTGCGTACTTTGAAGCGGGAGCCAACCGCTATCTATTAAGGCACGAAACCGCTTCCGAGGCACATTATAAGAAGTTGCACCCCCATGAAATGGAGCTTGAAAACAGAAAGCGTTGTCTTTTCGACCTTAAAGAAATCGGATATCAGGTTGGTGCAGGTTTTATGGTGGGTTCGCCATTTCAAAAAGCGGAAGATATTTTTTCCGACCTGCGTTTTCTTAAGAAGCTTGAGCCTGATATGATAGGAATAGGACCGTTCATCTCTCACAGGGACACGCCGTTTGAAAAATATGAAAACGGAAGCCTTGAACTGACGCTCAGACTAATAGCAATACTCCGGCTTCTTTTTCCGTATGCAAACCTACCGGCGACAACAGCTCTGGGTACAATTCACCCACAGGGCAGAGAACTTGGTTTGAAAGCCGGTGCAAATGTCGTTATGCCGAATTTAACCCCTGTGGAAGAAAGGAAAAAATATCTTCTTTATGATAATAAAATCTGTCTGGGTGAAGACTCAGCACAGTGCCGTGGCTGCGTTGAAAGACGAGCGGAAAGTGTTGGTTACAGAGTGGTGACAAGTGTCGGCAATGCAAAAAGACCGATAGAAATATAAAATTAAAACAGGAGAATTAAAATGGAATACATTTCAAGAATCAAAGCAGAAGAACTTCTAAAAAAATACAATAAAGATCCATTTCATTTACAGCATGCCTATACTGTTGAGGCAGTAATGAAATGGTATGCTAATCAGCTTAATTATTCTCCAGAAGCGGAATATTGGGGAATCGTCGGTCTTCTTCATGACATTGATTTTGAAATTTATCCGCAGGAGCATTGTCTAAAAGCACCCGAAATTCTGCGAAAGGCAGGCGTCGGTGAAGATATTATCCATGCGGTATGCTCTCATGGATACGGCATTACGGTAGGCTGTGGAGCAACAATAGATGTGGAACCTGTTCATGAAATGGAAAAGGTTTTGTTTGCAGTAGACGAGCTTACCGGATTGATCTGGTCATCAGCACTTATGCGTCCATCAAAAAGTACAAAAGATATGGAACTGAAATCGTTAAAGAAAAAGTATAAAAGCAAGGGATTTGCGGCGGGATGCTCACGGGAAGTTATCGAAAGAGGTTCGTTGCAGTTAGGATGGGAACTAGATAAGCTTCTTGATATGACCCTGTCAGCGATGAAGGCAACCGAAGATGAAATTAACGAAAAGATGAGTATTTATGCCAAATGAAAAGAAGGCGGAGGTTTATATCAAAAGCCCTAATCGTCATGAGCGGCGGAGTTGATTCTTCACTTGTTGCAATGCTTATGAAGGATGCGGGATATGACTGTGTTGGTTGCACTATGAAACTTTATTTATTGTATGACGGAGATATAGTAATTGGCGGTGGAACAATAAAAGCCGTTATTCAAAATTAAGGGGCTTAAAATAGTATGTGGGCACCTTTTGAAATTATTTATATACTTTTTATTAAACATAGCTCGAATGAAAAAGTAATCATAAACTTTAGAAAGGTGTGATTTTTATGGCAAAAATCTATACCACTTTACTCGACCTTGACCGTGCACCAACATTGGGAGAATTAAAAGAGTTTTTCAGAAAGCACGATTGGTCGGCTGCAGAAATTCCTATTAACGCAAATAAAAATTCCGAAACATTAAAAGAAATATCGTATATCAAAAAAATACTTGACGAAAAATTTGAAAAAGCAGCCAAAGAAAAAGGACTGCGTGTCAAATCAATTTATTATGAGAATAAAATAAACCCATCTGGTGCTGCTTCACATCAAGGAAATTCTTTACTTGAACTTCGGGATAATGTGGAGAAGTTAATTTCTACGGCTGTATTGGGCTTCACTCAAAGTGATGAATTATTGGATATTGCACTAAGTGTAATAGATTTTTCAGATCCCGATTGGCAGAAAAAAGCTGACGAACTTTGCTCAAACGCCGTAAGCAAAATGCTTGATACTATGCAATTTCCTGAGATGGCAAAATTATTTTCAAAAGAACCGGCACACGAAGACTTTAATACTTATATTTATGAAAATTTCAGAAAAGAGGATTTTGAAAGATATTGGAATCATTCACGCACGAAATTTCCGTTTCTTCCTGATCCCGACCTTGATATAAAAGCAATAGACCAAAACCCCGGAACAGCTACAAAAGCCATTGCTAATATACTGGTTGAAGAGTATTGGAAAACAATAGACGAAAAAGATAAAACAATAATAAAAATGAGTGATGCCGGATATACTCAAGAAGAAATTGCAGAGCATCTCGGTATGGCAAATAACAGCGGAATATCCAAAAGAATTAATAATCTAAAGAAAGATTTCGAGAGAAAAACAGGAATTGATATCTCAAAAATTTAAAGTAAATGCAGAAAATTTTAGCGGTAGTAATCAGAAAAGATTGCTACTGCTTTTTTGTTTTTCAGCATAGTAAAATAAATTTTTTTAATTTTTTAAAAAATTTTAAAATTTCAGGAATATTTTACCCCTCTAAATGTCGTTATAAGGTGGAAGGAAGAAAAATATATAAAAAGAATATTGCTATCACTTTCAAGAAATTTTGTTTTTAATGTTTATATTCTCCCAAGGTGTCAGATTGACACCTTGGATTAGAGCAAAACTTTGATGGCTTTAACACATCAATTTCTAGTGAGTGGACATTTTGTCCGCTGACTAAACTATCCGAAAAATTCTATTTAAAAATTATAATGACTCTCCAAGTCGCAAAAATTGCGCCTTGGGGAAAGTGGTGAGAGAACAAAATGTTCCCTTACCATTAAAAAATACATAGGTGTAACTTTAACCGGCTGAAAAGTCGGTTATTTTTTATGCTGAATTTTTTATGAAAGGAATGATGCCTATGGAAGAATTAATTTAAGGAAAAATGATGGCATTGGTTTAGCGAGCAGACCATTTGTACTCCCAAACGGTAAAACAC
>CACYDY010000329.1 GCA_902773245.1 uncultured Ruminococcus sp. | reverse complement strand
TTCGGCGACCAAGGGCTCTGCCCTTGGATTCCGCAAGCCTTTTGAAAAAGGCTTGAGCGAAAACTTTAATTAATAAATTCCTAACTCATTCAAAATCCCTGGCGGCGGGCGAACACCCGAAGGTAATGCCGCCTTTCATTTTGTAACAACAAGTTTGCTTCCGCTCGTCGGCTGTCTGCTAAAATCAAACGCTTATGCAAAGTGTAAAAAAACCAACAAACGGAACTCAGTCCGTTCGTTGGCATCGAGGTTGATTATTAAATAAGGAAACGATCAGTGTTTTGTTTAACGGATATTGTTTAACAATTTCTGTTTTTCTTTTATTTTCAGAATAGTAAAACCGATCACGCCCACAGAAAGAAGAAAGATTCCAATAAAAATAGAGATCATATCGCCTTGTCCCGCTGTTTCGGGACTCACTCCGGCAGACGTATTTTTTGTTTCATCTGCAAATGCTGTCAGCAGGCAGAAATTGCAGACATACAATACTAAAGCTATACACATCGGGATTCCTTTATTTAAAATTTTCATGAACAGACCTCCAAACTGCTTTTTTGGTATCATACATCAAATTGAGGGATAACTGACCGCACAGCGTTCAAATGGGACGCTGTCTTAATTATATGAAAAAATAATTAAGATTATCACAATTATTTTTTCAAAAACATGGAGATATATTCAAATCAATTTTTTATACTAATTTCTATAAATGAGCAAATCGAGAACGCCACAGACAACCTGCACAAAAATTCACTGCAAGTTCAGGGGACGCTTGGGGTATTTCGCCGGCGGCACGACGGCGACCAAAGGCTCTGCCTTTGGAAACCGCCAGCTTTTTAAAAAAGCTGGGCAAAAACTTTAATTGTCCTCTTTCAAACATTTTTGTGCAATTTTCAAAATTGCTCATTTATAGCTAATTTCTAAATTTAAATCTCAGAAGCGTTTTATTGAAATTCAGTATTAAGCCAGACGAACCGTAATTTCACCGCTGTTTAAGATCTCGGTCTTTCCGTTGGGAAGCTTTACTACCAAACCGCCTTCGTTGTCTATATCAACGGCGGTCGCATTGTATTTTACGTTGTTTTTGTAAAAATCTATGGATTTTCCGATCAGTAAAGAATGCTCTTTGTATGTTCTGATATAAGCCTTGTTGTTAAGATCGGAACATATTTCCATCAGCTCGTTTGAAATTGCGGCAGTAAGCTTATTTCGTGAAAGACCGTTGATATTGATAGATGAGGCAGTTTGAGAAATATCATCGGGAAAATGCTCTGTCGAGATGTTTATTCCGATACCGATAACAATGCTTTGAACCAAGCCTGTTTCTACGTCGGTAACAGCTTCGGTCAGAATACCGCATATCTTTTTTCCGCCGAGATAGACGTCGTTTACCCATTTTATCATAGGTTTAAGATTTGTAATGCTTTCGATTGCCTTGACAACTGCAACAGCCGAAATGGTAGTCAGCGAAACGGCTTTTGAAAATTTTGCGTCGGTGCTGAAAACAAACGACATATAAATACCTGTGTTTTTCGGAGAATAAAAGCTTCTTCCTCGTCTGCCTCTGCCGTTCGTTTGTTCATTGGCTACAATAAGGGCGTTTCCCCGGTAGCCGTTGGCGATCATTCTTTTTGCTTCGTTGTTCGTGGAATCAATACTTGGAATAACAGACAAATCAAGCGTCCTTGAAAGCTCAGACATATGTGTGGAAATTCTGTCGACCGATAAAGACTCATTGCACGAGATAAGTCTGTATCCTTTGTTGTTTATCGAGTGAATTTTGCAGCCTTCTTCTTTGATTTGCTTAATAGATTTCCAAACAGCGTTTCTTGAAACTCCGAATTTTTCTGCAAGTATCTGACCTGAAATATATGTGTCTGAATTTTGTATAAGTTCTTCTAATATTTTATCTTTTAGTACCATATTAGACTCCTTTTTGTCCGACTCCGTGTAATTGCATTTCATCGCTTTTTTTAGTTTATCGTAATGACGATTTATTCTGTGAAAACGAATTGGAAATAAAAACAGGACAACGCAGCAATTGTTGTCCTGCTCAGTAGTAATTATAACTACCCTCAAACTGTGTAATATTATACTATAATTCTCTTTGATTGTCAACGATTCGACAGATTTTTTGTAATAGAAAATTAACAAATCGTTATCGTTTCCGAGCCGATCAGGCGATCAGTTCTGTTGATTCAAGGCGATGATTGAAATAATTCATAATTTTCAAAAACGGTTTTCTCAGGAGTATTCCTACAAAAAGAGCTATCAAAACATAGATCGACAGCATCAGCATATCGGTAACATAAGCTCTTTCATACACTCCGGCGATCGTTTCACGCACTGCGTTGACCGCATATTTGAACGGCAGATAGGGGAGAAGCTTTTGGAAAAACTCAGGCAGAAGCTCCGGCGGATAAGTTCCGCCCGAACCGGCAACCTGCAAAACCAGAATTATTACAGCCATTGCCTTTCCGATAACACTGAATGTTATTGTCAGGGAGTATACAAAAATTGAAAATACAAACGAAGTGAAAATTACCGTTAGCATAAAGAGCAGAGGAACTTTGCATTGTATTCTCAGGAAGAACAGGTCGCCCAAACCTATTATCAACCCTTGAAGAACGGACGCAAAGAAAAATATTTGATAGCGTCCGAAATATATTTCGACGGGGCGAAAATTGTTTCCGAGTTTTTTCATGTCTTTGGGGCCTATCTCCGTTTTGAGAACGGCAACAAGTACAATTGAGCCAACCCAAATTGCAAGCACGGAATAAAACGGCGCCATTGCCGAACCGTAATTTTCAACAGGGTACACCTTGACAGTCTGCAGCTTCACGGGCGAGCTCATAAATTCACCAAGTTCGTCCGGGGCGAACGAGAGCGATTCGATAAATCCTACAAGTGAGCTTTGGTCGTTAAGAGTATCAATTTTTTCGGAAATTTTTTCGAATCTGTTTTTCACATTGTTCAAAGTCTTTTTTATGCTTTGAAGCGACGTTTTGAGCGCAGTCAAAGATTCCTTTCCGCTGTCAAGAGCCGAGTCGATGTCGGGAATACTTCCGTCGGCATGATTCAAGGAGTCGGTTATTGTATCGAGTCCGTCGAAAACATCGCCTACTGCCTTGTCAACGGCAGGCTTCGTATTCTTTGAAAATTCCGTTGAAATGCTCACCAATTCTTTGTCGGCTTCTCCAAGCAGGCGGTCAAGCTCGGTTTTTGCGTTTGAGGGCGCTTTTCCTGTCTTTTTGATAGTATCGGTAATATCGTTTATTTTGTTGATAATATTATTCTGCTTGTCGATATTGTTGCTTAATTTTTGTATTATTGCAGAATTATCGATCCCAAGCTTATCCTGAACAGTCGTGAAGAATGCCGCAAGATTGCTCTCCATTGAAATTATCTTGCTGTTGACCTTTGTAACGGAGGTTAATTTTTCGGCGGCGGCGGAAGCGTCGCTGTCCAACAAATCAAATGCCTCGTCAATGTCGGGACTTACGTCATCATAGAGATTGTCTATTGCAAAAATTACGTTGTCTGCGCTTTGAGAAATCTGAGCGGCGGCTGACGAAGCTCCGCTGATGGTGTCTTTTGTGTCGGAGCTGACCGTACCGGCGCTGATCAGCAGCTGATCAACATTCGGAAGTCCGTCCTTTGCGTCGTCAAGCAAAGTGTTTGAAGCGTCGATGGTTGTGACAACCAAGTCTATTGAGCTGTTAACGGCGTCGATGTCATCAATAATATTATCCACCGAATCTTTGAGATTATCTTTGATTTCGGAATACTTATCATCTGCGGTTTCGGTCGTTACTGCGATAGTTTCGGCGATCATCTTTGTTACTGTGTCAACATAGCTTGAGTTTACTTCATTTTTTATTGCTTCGGCGCCTTTGTCGGTAATTTTCGGCGCAATTGCGTTTAGTTTTTCGTTGAGGGTATAAGTGATCTGGGGACGTTTTAAGCTTCCTGAAAGAAGACTCGTGAGATTTTCGCTGAAATCTTCGGGGATAGTAACGCTTGCGTAGTATTTGCCGGTTTTAACACCTTCTTCGGCTTCTGTTTTGTTCACAAACTGCCAGCCCATCTGAGTGTTTGATTTTAGGTTTTCAACCACCTGATCACCGATATTGATATTTACTTTTTCAATGTTTGAGCCTTTGTCAAGATTCACAACCGCAACCTTGATGCTGCCTGTGTTCGAATACGGATCCCAGTTTGAAGCAATATTAAACCACGCATACAACGCAGGCAGAATGCAGATCCCTATGGCAACGACGAACGCAACGAGATTTGTTGCGAGCTTTGAAACGTCGTTTTTAAAAATTGCGCAAACATTTTTCATTTATCTGTCATCTCCAATTCTTCTTCATTGTCATTGATCCCGAGAATAGCCGCATACTTGTAGCACCTGTAGTCAATTCGAATGATAACAAAAACACTGACAAATATGGATATTACCCAAAGAGTCAAAAACAAGACCTTGCTGTCAAGACTGAACATCATTATCAAAAACAGAACCGCAAGCAGTATGATAACAAGCATGCCAACCTTTCTGCAATTGTTTCTTTTTCGCCGAAAGTTGTTATATTCATGCAAGAGCCTAAGATATGCATTGTGTTCATGATCCTGACGGCTTTTTGGATTTTTTATCAGTCCGGGAATATTTTCATACTCAGACAAAACAGCGTCCTCGGCGATCATGTCATCTTCCGAAAGCTCGTTGTCGAAAGCGGCGTTTTCTTCGTGCAAAGGTTCTTTTCCGGAATTGTTGGGGTGTCGGGCAGCCTTCGGTTTTTTTATGTTATTTTTTTTACGATTCTTCATATGCTCCCTCCTTTGAGCGGTTATCACCGATTTATGAATACAGTATGGTGGTCAGATATTGCTGACTGTGGAACAATTACACAAAAATCATCTTTCCGTGCTATAAAATTATAAAATTCATCAAAAGAAATGTCAACAAGTCAGATAGAAAACTTTTTATTACGCAATTGTTACCAAAGTGTTATCAAGCCGTTTTCACACGAAAAAATAATACTCTCCGATCATTCGCAGAGAGTATCATTTTCAAAAACGGCTGCTGTTTTCTTTTCTTTTTACAATTCTCACATCTTCACCGATAAATTCAAGATAAATGTGTTCGCCTATCATACGTGAAACCAATCGCTCGGTGTAGTTCTTTTTTAATTCATAAAGAGAAAGATTTGTGTTTACAATAGTTGGTTTTTCTCTTGACATTCTTGTGTTGATCAAGTTATATATGCTTGTTGTAGTGAAATGAGTGGAAAACTCTGTCCCCAAATCGTCAAGTATCAAAAGATCACACTGTTCAAGATGTCTTAGCGTAGGGCGGTCGCTGTCCCTGGAAAAATGCTCCTTTTCGAGAACGGAAAGGATATTCGGCGCGGAACAATAGATAACTCCGAAGCCTTTTTCGATAACACGGCGGGCAATGGCAAGAGATAGGTGTGTTTTGCCAAGACCCGTTCCACCCTCCATAAGAATAGACTTGTTTAAGCCGTTAAAATTCTCGGCATAATCCTGACAAAAGTTAAAAATTTTTTCAAGACGGGTTCTTGGAACGTTCCCGTTTTTATCGGGAGAATCCGAATAGTATTTTAAGCTGAACGAATCAAAGCTTGAAAGCGACAAAGGCGACAGCGAGTTAAGCTCGCTGAATGCGATATCACGCAGCAGCTTTTTCATACATACGCACATTATTCCGTCGTTATACCCCTTGTCGCGGCACATCGGACATTTGTAATGCTCTTCAAGATCCTCGGGGCGATATCCTCGGCTGTTTAAAATAACCTTCAACTCTCCCTGAAGCTTCAGATTTTCATCTCTGAGCCGTGTCAGCTCTGTTCTTGTGTCGCTGCCCGAAATAACCGCTTTTGCGGCGGCAAGTCCGGTGTGCGTCAGCAGCTGTTCGATCTCACGGACTCTCGGTATTTCTTTGTAGATCTTGTCCCTGCGGTGTTCGGCGTCGTAAAAAGCCTTTTGTCTGCGTTTGGAAAGAACCTCTCCGGCTTTTTCATAGATTTCTCTGCTGTAACCCAAAAAATAACCTCCTTTCGGGCAAACTGCTGTCAGTCGTTAAACATACTCAATCCGCTCAGGTCGTTAATGTCAAATGAGGACTTTCTTCCGTTATCGTTTGAGTTATTGCTGCCGGAAGCATTCTTTTGGTATGCTTTTGAACGCTCCGCACGAACCTGTTCAACTGTTCGTATTCCGTTTTGATTCCATCTCATCAGAATGGTGTTCACATAATTCGGAATGTATTTCCCTTTTGCGTTGACGCAAATGTCATAAGCTTCTTTGATCATTTCGTCGGAAAACTTCCATTCGTTAAGCCAGCGTGTATAGTTTTCCTCTTCCTTTGCGCTGGGTTTTCTGTATTCAAGACCCAAAATGGATTGTATTTTTCTGTAGGCTTCTTTGCTTTGTTCAAGCTCACGGATCTTTTCGTCCGCCTGTTCAAGAGTAAGGATTCCCTCTTTTGCCCAGGCAGCGCCCATGGCTTCTATTTGACGCATTCCTTTTTGATTTGACGTTCCGTAGGTCAGCAGCATCAAAATAACCTCGCAGGGAAGTCCGTCGTTGTCGTGCATCATGATCATACCTGCGTTTTCATTCGGTGAAACAGGTCTGCCGAGTATGTACTGAGCCTCATTGAGAAGCGATTCGATCTCCTTGTCCTCGCTTATTCTTTTAGCTACATACACCGGATCCGGACGCAGCGGCCGAGCCATGACTGTGTCGGAGCTTTTTTCCTGTTCTGCTTTTTTTACAGGCAGCGGCTCGGACTGCTTGGGTTTGACAGGATCGTTTTTAGCGTCAAGGATCGGTGGCATCGCGTCGATTCTGACGTTATCAGCCGGTGTGTGGTTTTGCGCAGGGGAGAAAATGCCGACGTTTTTCTTCTCGGTCTGATTGACGGACTCGGAAGTCGTGTCATTTGGGCGGTTTTGAATATTTTTTTGTGATAATATCGGAACGCCTTCGGCGGGGGTGATAACATTATTGTTTACGGCGATGACGCCGAACGATGACCAGAACTCAATGCAGTCTTTGACATCGAACGGATCCATGTTAAGATACTGTGAAATTGTTTCAAGATCGAATTGCTCGCCGCTGTGGCGGAGAATAAACAGCAAAACCTTCAGCTGAGCCGAGCCTGCTATTTTTAAATATTTATCAACAACGTCTGTGGGAACGGCAAAAATGCTTCCCCAACAGCCAAGATTAACTGTGTAGCTCATTTAAAAACTTCCTTTATAGCATCGTTGTTAATATTATACCATAAACAAAAAAAAATTAAAACCGCTAACCGTTTTTTTCTGAAAATTTTACAGAAGTAAAACACTGTTCACAACTTAGGAACTGTGAAGAAATTAATTTTCAATTTATGCGCAGGATGATTTGTTCTGAACAAGGCAAATTTTCGCAGGAATACTGACGTACCCCAAGGGCACTTCCTTCGGGCGTATTTCAAGAAAATTTTACGCAGTTCAGGGCGAATCAGACAAGCAGAAATGAAAATTTATTTTTGAACAGTTCCTTATTTATTGAAATTATAAATCACTGTTCACAACTTAAGGATTTGTTCCTGTCGACCTAAAGTTATATTTATATTTAAGATTTGTTGACGTCACCCATACCCCCAACC
>CACYDY010000328.1 GCA_902773245.1 uncultured Ruminococcus sp. | reverse complement strand
ACCGGTATTCGGCAAGCAGGATTTCGGCAGCGGTGCGGCGGATACGCTTGCCTTTGTCGAAGCAAAGCTTATACCCGAAATCATATCTCAATTTGATATTCCCGAAAATATCCTTGTGGTGATCGGCGGTTACTCGCTTGCGGGATTGTTTGCGCTTTGGAGTGTGTACAATTCAGAGCGATTTTATGCGGCAGCAGCGGCATCGCCGTCGGTGTGGTTTCCAAAATGGGACGAGTATATGAGATCGCATTCTCCGAAAGCAGACTGCGTTTATCTCAGTCTCGGCGATAAGGAAGAGAAGACGAAAAACAAGGTCATGGCGATGGTAGGGGAGCGTATCCGTGAGCAGTATGAGTTGCTAAGGAATATAGACTGCACCTTGGAGTGGAACGAGGGCAACCATTTCAAAGAACCGGATATCCGCACGGCTAAGGCGTTTGCGTGGTGTGTGAATCAGCTCGATAATTAGTTTAGGGAGATCAACTATGAATGTAAAAGGTATATTTGAACGATATAAAGTTCAAATTGACAATGATAAAATATACGATCCCATTCGGCAGAACTATGTACACCTGACACCTGAAGAATTTGTTCGTCAGAAAACAATCAAGTTTCTTATTAAACGTCTTGGGGTTCCACAAAGCAAAATAATAGTTGAACGAAGTCTGAATACCTTAGGTGTTAAGGGCGTAAAGCGCAGGATCGATATCGGTGTGCTTGATGAAGAAAATTTGCTGATTGCAGTGGTCGAATGTAAAGCATCTCTGTCAAAGAACGGTGAGGCAGCATTTATTCAGGCTCAGGACTATTTGTTGAAATTAAACACCCGGTATTTTTTTATTACAGATGGAGAGACCTTTTCCGGATGGTATTATGATACCATCCGGAATATTCCGATTGATACTATTCCTAAATATAATCGGTGGTACTACTACCCCACAAGTAATGAAGATAATGATAAAGTACAGTAGTTATATCTGATTAAGCATAGATAACGATAAAATTCAAACTCCGGATACCCGCCAAGGATATCCGGAATTTTGTCATTTGCTTGTGAAATATTTCTGATCGGTTACGCCAATAATCCGGATCATTTCGTCTTAATTTTTGCAAACTTTTCAAGACTTTTGCAAACAAATTTTAAAAATAGAGCAACAAAATCTGATTTCTGCAAACTATATTCCAAATTAGAGCAACTGTTTTTTGATTCTGCAAACTGTTTGCAAAAATTCAGAGAAGATTTTTATCCGAAAGAAATTTGAAATATCATTTACACTCACCTAAATAACGGTTATAATGATATCATAATCAATAATTCTTCACTCACTAATCTGTCCCGAATGAAGGAAGAATTATCAAATTTTTATAAAACAGTTGCATTTATTATTTTGGTATAGTATAATAAAAGTGTGATTATAAACACTAAAATACAAATAAAAATGTGACAGAGGTGAGCGTAAATGGAACGATTCATAATGAAAAAACTGTGTGAGTGGAAAAACTCTTCGTATCGCAAACCGCTGATCTTAAAAGGCGTGCGTCAGGTGGGGAAGACATGGCTTCTCAAAGAATTCGGAAAGCGTTACTACGAAAACACTGCCTATTTCAACTTTGATGAAAACGAGGAATACAAGCAGTTTTTTGAAACAACAAAGGATGTTGACCGGATCTTGCAAAATCTTATGTTTGCAAGCGGTCAGAAAATTAATGCCGAAAATACGCTCATTATCTTTGATGAGATACAGGACTGCCCCAAGGTTATAAATTCGCTGAAATATTTCTGTGAAAACGCACCGCAGTATCATGTCGCCTGTGCAGGCTCGCTCTTGGGTATCGCACTTGCAAAGCCGTCCTCGTTCCCTGTGGGTAAGATCAATTTTATGCAGATAGACCCGATGACCTTTACGGAATTTCTGTATGCAAACGGTGACGATAATTTAGCAGGATATCTTGAAAGTGTGACTGAGATAACACCGATACCGGACGCATTTTTTAATCCGTTGTACGAAAAGCTGAAAATGTATTATGTTACCGGCGGTATGCCCGAACCGGTTCTGATGTGGACGCAGTCTCGTGATGTAAACGCGATGCAGGAGACTTTGTCAGATATTATCGGAGCATATGAGCGTGATTTTGCAAAGCACCCGAATGTCAGCGAATTTCCCAAAATATCCATGATATGGAAATCTGTTCCGTCACAGCTT
>CACYDY010000327.1 GCA_902773245.1 uncultured Ruminococcus sp. | reverse complement strand
ATACTTGACCTGATGCTGCCATTTCAGAGCGGAGATATGGTCTTGCGGAAGATACGGGAGTTTTCGGATATTCCCGTCATTGTTGTATCGGCAAAGAGTGAGACACGCTCAAAGATAGAATTGATACGAATGGGTGCTGATGATTACATAACGAAGCCGTTTGACCTTGATGAGCTGCTTGTTCGTGTGGAAGCGGTATTGCGGCGGTATGAGGGGAATTCTAAGAAACCTTCAGAAAAGGAAACGCTGATTTACAAAAATCTTGTACTTGATATAATATGCGGAACAGCGACCGTCTGCGGTAATACACTCACTTTGACTAGCAAGGAGTTTGCCATACTCGAACTGATGCTCAGAAATCCAACAAAGCTGTGGTCAAAAGCAAACATCTTTGAAAGCGTTTGGAGCGAGAATTATCTAAGTGACGATAACACGGTAAAAGTCCACATGAGCAATATCCGTTCTAAGCTGAAAAAGCTCGATCCCGATAATGAATATATCGAAACGGTGTGGGGAATGGGTTATCGACTTGTAACTTAACGTTTTCTTTACCATTCGCTTAACCTTTTCTTAACCTTTGGCTGATAGAATAGTATCAACGAAACGAAAGGGGGCGGCGCTATGGGAAATAGCGTAATAACAATAAAAGGACTCTGCAAGTCCTATAGAAAGCAGGAAGTCCTGCACGATTTCAGTCTGACAGTGGAGCGAGGGCATATCTGCGGACTGATAGGTCCGAATGGTGCAGGCAAGACAACAATGATGAAGATACTGGCAGGAATGTTCTTTCCATCGAGGGGCGAGTTGGAGTTCTTCGGCAGTTCCGATAACCTTGATGATTCCCGCGCAAGAATGAGCTTTATGATTGAGCAGCCGATCATCGCAGGCTCTATGACAGCCCGTGAGAATTTGCAGTATATCCGCTATCTTCGGGGGTATCCCGATGAACAGCGTATTGACGAAGTATTGGAACTTGTCGGGCTTTCGGGTACGGGCAAAAAGAGAGCAAATAAGTTTTCTCTCGGTATGAAACAGCGGCTCGGTATCGCTATGGCACTTTTGCCGAAGCCGGAGATCATGGTGCTGGACGAGCCGGTGAACGGACTTGACCCGGAGGGCATTGTGGAAGTTCGTCAGCTCATCAAGCGTATGCAGGAAGAATGGGGAGTGACTGTGCTGATCTCGAGCCACTTGCTATCGGAGCTTTCCGAGCTTTGCACCGATTTCTCAATCATCAACCGCGGAAACCTGATCGAAAACCTTAGTCATGAGGAACTGCTCATCAAATGCAGAGGGCATATTACCCTGCGGACAGATGATATTAACAAAACGGCGGCAATTCTTGAAGATAAGCTGTCTATTCACGATTACAAGGTCATGCACGGCGAGGAGATACATATTTTTGAGAAGCTCCAAGATATTGCTTATATCTCTAAAACGCTGACCGACAATGGGCTTGTTATTACAAAGCTGAACGAGGAAGGTCAGAATTTAGAGGACTATTATCTCGAAAAGGTAGGTGGCAGGTGTGAATAATATCATTAGGTCGCAGCTTCTGCTGTGCAAAAAACGAGCGTGGATCATTGCAGGCTGTATGCTGATTCCAATGCTTTTTCTGTTCTTGTTTCTTTCAACGAATGAAACTACTGCTGAAGGCATAGCCGACGGAAGTATGATCTCACTAATATTTACCGCCATGCTCCCCGCTATGCTTATCACCTACTGCTACGCAGAGAGGATACAGATGTATGAGATCATGGCAGGTTACAGACCACACAAGATAATTCTCGGAAGGGTAGTGGTTTTTCTTCCCTTTACGATAATATCCCTGATTGGATTTACCGTGATGAGCCTTATTTTTGACAGCAGTACGGAAACTGTAGTGATGCTTGTATTATTTGGGGTGTTGACTTTCAGAACGGCACTCGGAATCATTTTTCTCAGCCCGCTGTTTAAAGAGAGTGCATTTGCTCCGATAGTAAGTGTTATGCTGCTGATGGTTTACTCTTCCGCTGAGGAGCTTGCTCATTCGCCGGTCTCATTCTTAGCGTTCGGGCAGTCCGTTCTGCTGAACCTGCCTGTAACAGAAGGTTACATCATTAAGGTCATTACATCGGCGGTTGTTTCCTGCGTTGTCTATTATTTGATTGGCTATTTCACTCTGAAAATGAAAATCGACCTTCAACCGCACTTTTAAAATAATGATATGAGGAGGCACACGTTATGGATATTATGTTCGGAACAATCTGCGTGTGCCTCTTTGTTATTTCGTGTGTATTGCTTTGGAAATATATCTCACTGAAAAAGAATATCCGCCGCTTTTCGCAGGAGCTTGAAAAGCTGAAACGCAGCGATTACAGACAACCTGTCAAGGTCACGGATTTTGATAAGGATTTAGTAGAGCTTGCCGTAAAAGTGAATGAGCATACCGGTATACAGCGGCAACTCGGTGCCATATATGAAGAACGGGAAAAGCAGCTCGGCACAGTCATATCGGGCATCTCCCACGATTTCCGCACCCCGCTGACGGCTTCACTCGGATACCTGCAAATGATAGAAAAAAGCGGCGTACTGTCGGATAAAAATGCGGAGTATCTCAGTATTGCGATGCAGAAAAACAAGTACCTCAAAGAACTGTCCGATGAATTCTTTGAACT
>CACYDY010000326.1 GCA_902773245.1 uncultured Ruminococcus sp. | reverse complement strand
TTTGGTAAGGAGGTTCGAAGATGTCTCGAATTGGAAGAAAACCCATAAATATTCCCGCCGGCGTCACGGTTTCGGTTGACAACGGTGTCGTAACTGTTAAGGGTCCCAAGGGCACGCTCACTCAGAAGGTTCATCCGAACATTTCCGTTGAGGTTGAGGGCGCCGAGATCAAGGTTACTCGTCCGAACGACGAGAAGCTCAACAGATCCCTTCACGGTTTAACTCGTACTCTCATCGCAAATATGGTTGAGGGCGTTACAAACGGTTACAAGAAAGAGCTTGAGGTCAACGGCGTTGGTTACCGTGTTCAGAAGCAGGGAAAAGACTGCGTGATGAACCTCGGCTACTCACATCAGGTGATCGTATCCGATACAGATGATATCAAGATCGAAGTTCCTACTCCGAACAAGATCATCATCACCGGTATCGACAAGCAAAAGGTTGGTCAGTTTGCTGCAGAAGTTAGAGAAAAGCGTCCGCCGGAGCCGTATAAAGGCAAGGGTATCAAGTACGCTGATGAGGTTATCCGTCGTAAAGAGGGTAAAGCCGGTAAGGGTAAATAATTTAAGGAGTGAACAACAATGGTTAAAAAGCCTGATACAAATAAGGCAAGACTTAAGCGCCATAAGAGAGTACGCGGTAAGATCAGCGGTACTGCCGAGCGTCCTCGCTTGAATGTTTTCCGCTCCAACACAAACATCTACGCTCAGCTCGTGGATGACATCAACGGTGTTACTCTTGCAAGTGCATCTTCTCTTGATAAGGAGATCACAGTGAGTGGCGGAAACAAAGAAGCAGCTAAAGAAGTAGGAAAGCTCGTCGCTAAGAGAGCTGCCGATAAGGGAATCACTGATGTTGTATTTGACAGAGGTGGCTATGTATATCACGGCCGTGTCAAGGAACTGGCCGAAGGCGCTCGTGAGGGCGGCCTCAAGTTCTAAGTAAGGGAGGAAATCACTTTGGCAAGAATTGACGCAACTGAAATTGAGTTGAAGGAACACGTTGTTGCTATCAACCGTGTTTCAAAGACAGTTAAGGGCGGTCGTATCTTTAAGTTCGCCGCTTTGGTAGTAGTAGGCGACGGCAACGGCACAGTAGGCTTCGGAATCGGCAAAGCAGGCGAAGTTCCGGACGCTATTCGTAAGGGCATCGAAGATGCTAAGAAGAACCTTATCAAGGTTTCCCTTAAGGGAACAACGATTCCTCACGAGATCATCGGTGAGTTCGGCGCAGGCAGAGTTCTCATGAAGCCCGCCGCACCCGGTACCGGAGTTATCGCAGGCGGTCCCGTTCGTGCGGTGATCGAGGCTGTCGGCATTAAGGATATCAGAACAAAGGCTCTTCGTTCCAATAATCCCTGCAATGTTGTTCGCGCAACACTCCAGGGTCTTGGCGCACTTCGTTCAGCTGAAGAGGTTGCTGCTGTACGCGGCATCTCTGTAAAAGATTTATATTAATAGGGGGTAAGCAATATGGCACAGTACAACATTAAGCTCGTAAAGAGTCTTATCGGCGCTAAGAAAGACCAGATTGCAACCGCCGACTCTTTGGGTTTGCGTAAAATCGGCGATACAACAACTCAGCCGGACAATCCGCAGACAAAGGGAAAAATCAAGAAAATCAATCACCTCATCGAGGTTACCGAAGCATAAGCAAGGAGGTGCGATATATGAAGTTGCATGAACTTTCACCGGCTGCAGGCTCCAAAAAGGACGCTAAGCGCATCGGAAGAGGTCACGGCTCAGGCTGGGGAAAAACAGCCGGCAAGGGTCACAAGGGACAGAAGGCAAGAGCAGGTCACGGCATGCGTCCGGGCTT
This sequence comes from uncultured Ruminococcus sp., assembly GCA_902773245.1. GTDB lineage: Bacteria > Bacillota > Clostridia > Oscillospirales > Acutalibacteraceae > RUG592. Next base: position 3,653 of record CACYDY010000326.1, on the reverse strand, counting down.
TGAAGGCGGCCAGATGCCTCTTCAGAGACGTATTCCTAAGAGAGGCTTTAACAATATTTTTGCTAAGAATATCGTTACTGTCAACGTAGGAACTCTCGAGAAAAAGTTCGAGAACGGAGCAACAGTTGATACAGAGGCTCTTTTGAAGGCCGGTATCGTTAAGAACTCTTTTGATGGCGTTAAGATTTTATCCAACGGCACATTAACAAAGAGCTTGACTGTTAAAGCAACTGCTTTTTCTGAGTCTGCTAAGGAGAAAATCGAGGCAGTCGGCGGAAAGGCAGAGGTGGTATAATTGTTTAAAACAATACAGAACGCCTGGAAAATTCCTGATCTCAGGAAAAAGATACTTTTTACGCTTTTTATAATTATAGTTTTCAGAATCGGTTCGGTCATCCCTGTTCCGTTTCTTGATATTGATGCCTTGGGAGCATTGATGACGCAGTATTCGGGAGATAATGTTCTGTCTTTCCAGAACCTTCTCTCCGGTGGTGCGTTCGCGAACGCAACGCTGTTCGCTATGGGTATCACGCCTTATATCAACAGTTCCATTATCATGCAGCTCCTTGCTGTAGCCATTCCTCCTTTGGAGAGGCTGGCTAAGGAAGGAAACGAGGGCCGTAAGAAGATCGCTACGATCACAAGATATGTAACGGTCGGTCTCGGTCTTATTCAGGGAACAGCTTACTACATCTTCCTCAGAAGATCCGGAATCATCGTTAAGGATTGGAGAGACGGATTTAACGGCGTGTTCTCCTGTGCCGTAATTATTCTTGCATTCACTGCAGGTACGGCTATAATGATGTGGCTTGGCGAGCAGATCAACAGCCACGGTATCGGAAACGGTATCTCAATTCTCCTTTTTGCAGGTATTATTTCCAGAATGTCAACGCTTGTAACTCAGCTCGTTGCTTACTGGGAAATGGCGCTTCAGGGACAGACGAAGTTCTTCTTCTTCGTTCCGATTTTTGTGATACTGTTCCTCTTCGTTATCTGGCTCATTACGTTTATGAATGACGCAGAGAGAAGAATTCCGATCCAGTACGCAAAAAGAGTTGTGGGCAGAAAGATGTACGGCGGTCAGTCGACTCACCTTCCGATCAAAGTCGGAATGGGCGGCGTTCTTCCGGTCATCTTCGCTTCATCTATTCTTTCAATTCCAAGTACGATCAATCTTTTTGTTAAGAAGACTGACGGCTTCTGGGGAAGCTTCTTTAATTTCTTTAACACAACAAGCATTGGCTACATGGTACTTTATTTCGTTTTAATTATTATGTTTGCTTATTTCTACACAGCAATTCAGTATAACCCCGTAGAAATGTCCAACAATCTTCGTCAGAACAACGGAACAATTCCCGGAATCCGTCCGGGTCGTCCGACAACTGACTTTATCGCAAAGATCCTGTCGAGAATCACGCTCATCGGAGCTTTGTTCTTGTCTGTGATCGCACTTTTACCGCTTATTTTCGGCAAGATTTCCACAATGGGAAATATGTCTCTCGGCGGAACTTCGATCATCATTCTTGTCGGCGTTGCTCTTGATACGGTCAAGCAGCTTGAATCACAGATGATGATGCGTCATTACAAAGGCTTCCTGGATTGATAGAGATAAGGAGATAATAGTTATGAATATTATTCTTTTAGGCGCCCCCGGTGCGGGCAAAGGAACTCAGGCAGAGAAAATCTGTGAACATCTTAATATTCCAACAATCAGCACGGGTAATATTATCCGTGAAGCGCTGAAAACCGGTACGGAGATGGGTCTTAAGGCTAAGTCCTTCATGGATGCAGGTCAGCTCGTTCCGGATGAAGTAGTGATCGGAATCATCAAGGATCGCCTTGCTGAGGACGACTGCAAGAACGGCTTCATTCTTGACGGCTTCCCGAGAACCATTCCCCAAGCCGAGGCTCTGGATACGATGGGTGTTGTTATCGACAAGGTAATCGATATCGAGGTACCTGACGAGAGAATCATCGGCAGAATGTCCGGACGCCGTGTCTGCGGAAGCTGCGGCGCAAGCTATCATCTTGAGTACAAGGTGCCCAAGAAAGACGGCGTTTGCGACCTGTGTGCAGGTGCCCTTGTTCAGCGCAAGGATGACCATCCTGATACTGTTAAGGCTCGTCTTGAGGTTTATCACAGCGAAACAGAGCCGCTCAAAGATTATTATTCAAAGCAGAACAAGCTTGCCGTTGTAGAAGGTCAGGAAGAAATCGCTGACACAACTGCTTTGGTTTTCAAAGAGCTTGAGGCTTGATTTATGATAATTCTTAAGACTGCGAGAGAGTTAAAACTCATGAGAGCAGCCGGACGCATTTCCCAAAGGGCATTACGCCTTGCGGGAGAAGCCGTCGAACCCGGAGTGACAACAAAGGAGATCGACGATATCGTCCGAAAGTATATCGAGGGACAGGGAGCGATCCCTTCGTTCCTCGGCTACGGCGGATTTCCGGCGAGCGCTTGTATTTCTGTTAATAACGTGGTTGTCCATGGCATACCAAGCGAAAAGTGTGTTTTAAAACAGGGAGATATCGTCAGCATTGATGTCGGAGCGTTCATCGACGGCTTTCACGGCGACAATGCGTGGACTTTTCCCTGCGGTGACATCACCAAGGACGCTCAGCGCCTTTTGAAAACTACGGAAGAGGCTTTGTTCAAGGGAATTGAAGCCGCCGTTGCGGGGGCGAGAGTCGGAGATATAGGACATGCTGTTCAGACGTATGCCGAACTTCGCAGTTACTCGGTGGTACGAGATTATGTCGGCCATGGCGTAGGTGCGAAACTACACGAGGATCCCAGTGTACCAAATTACGGCGCACCCGGACGGGGTGCACGCCTGCTGCCCGGAATGGCTATTGCGATCGAACCGATGGTCAATATGGGAAGTCACGAGGTCAAGGTTCTCAGCGACAAGTGGACTGCCGTCACAAAGGACGGATCACTATCGGCTCATTTTGAGCATACCCTGGCGATAACGCCCGAAGGTCCCGTGATCCTGACTCTGCCTGATTGACGAGGTGGTAAAGTGGATTATGTTGTGGGACAGGTCGTGAAAGCGACTGCGGGTCGTGACAAGGACGGTTTTTTCATTATAAAGGAGATCGACGGAAGGTTCGCTTACATAGTGAACGGAAAGCAAAGAAAAGTCGATTCGCCCAAAAAGAAAAAAATTATTCATCTTATGCCGACCTCAACGGTCGTGCAGGAATTTAAAACCAACCGTGAAGTTGTGAGAAGTTTATCAAAATTTCTGGATAAAAAATAAGGAGGAATTCCTTTGTCTAAGCAGGACGTATTTGAATTGACAGGTACAGTAGTTGAGGCTTTGCCGAATACTAAGTTCAAAGTGGAACTCGAAAATGGCAAGGTAATATTGGCGCATATCTCAGGTAAACTGAGAATGAATTTCATCCGAATTCTTCCGGGCGATAAGGTGACTGTCGAACTTTCACCCTATGACCTCACTAAGGGAAGAATCACATGGAGAGGTAAGTAATACTAAATCTTTTTGCGAAGTTGAAAACTTTTTGACTGAAAAGAGATTTGTGTTGCGTTTTCCGTAAAATTCCAATATTCTATTTACTTTTGAAAGGAATGATTATATAATGAAAGTCAGACCTTCTGTAAAGAAAATTTGTGACAAGTGCAAGGT